>JBCBZU010000300.1:0-3544 GCA_039815165.1 Pseudomonadota bacterium | reverse complement strand
ATTTTCGCGTCATTTGAATTGATATTAAAACAGATCGTCGTTCGGTCCTCGGAGTCTAATTCAGATTCATTTGAATAGAACTGGCAACGATCAATTTGCAAACCCGCACAACCACCTGAAAAAGATGCAATTGCGCGCCAAGGTCGCACCGTAGACTTTCGTAACACGGTGATTGTGATGACCTCTAATCTGGGCTCTGATCTTATTCAGGAGATGACCATTGCCGACAAGCCACAAGCAGATATTCGCAATGAGGTGATGTCAGTGGTGGGCCACCACTTTAGGCCGGAATTTATCAACCGTATTGATGAAACCGTGATTTTTGATCCGCTATCCCAACAGCAGGTGCGCGGCATTGCCAATATACAGTTGGCTTTATTGCAGCAGCGTTTGCAAGATAAGGATTTGGCCATTGAGCTTGATGAGGCCGTGCTGGATAAACTATCAGAGGCGGGCTTTGACCCAGTCTATGGTGCCCGCCCTTTGAGGCGTACTTTGCAACAACTGCTGGAAAACCCGCTATCGCAAAAACTGCTGGCCGGAGACTTTATGCCAGGCGACACCATCAAAACCTCGCTAGACGATTTGGGCCACTTAGTGTTCACAAAATAAGTGTTCACAAAATAAAACTCGATTGCCACTCGATCCCATCTTACCCGCTTGCGGCTTGCCGCCTGCGGCTATATAATAACCAACCCTTACCATGAATATGGTGGTGGACGCGGTACTGGCGTAAACCCCTTACAGCTATGATTTGAGAGCAAAGAGTTTATTTACCCTTTAAGCTTTGTTGCTCTTCAATCGCTAACTTACCGGTTAGTTTATGGCATTCCGCAAGGCGCTCTCTGCGCAATCAAAACAAGGCACTGGCCACAGGCATAATATGCATAAACAGTATGCGCAAGCTTCACGCTTGGCATAGCCTGTTGCCGTGGTTGAACAAAAGCAGATTTCAAACTTATAGAGGTGATAATTGTGGAAATGCTATCCGGCGGCGATATGCTTATTCGCTCACTCGCGGATGAAGGTATTGACCTGGTATTCGGTTACCCAGGTGGTGCCGCTCTTCATATTTACGATGCCATTTTCAGGCAAGACAAAGTCAAACATATTCTTGTGCGCCATGAGCAGGCAGCCACCCATGCCGCCGATGCCTATGCCCGCGTTACCGGTAGAGTGGGCACTGTACTGGTGACATCCGGTCCGGGGGCCACCAACGCCATTACCGGTATTGCCACCGCTTTTATGGATTCTGTTCCCATGGTGGTGATTTCCGGGCAGGTTGTCAGTTCAAAAATTGGTGAAGAAGCCTTCCAGGAAACCGATATGATCGGCGTGTCTCGCCCCATTGTTAAGCATAGCTTTCTGGTACAAGACCCAGCGGAGATTCCCAGCATTATCAAAAAGGCCTACTATATTGCAGGCTCCGGTCGCCCGGGACCAGTTGTTGTGGATGTTCCTAAAGATATTACCGACCCCAATTTTACTTTTGAATACAGCTACCCAAAGAGCATTTCCATGCGCTCATACAACCCGGCTCAAAAGGGCCACAGTGGTCAAATTAAAAAAGCCGTTGCTGCCATTGTTGGCGCCAAGCAGCCAATGATTTATATCGGTGGGGGAGCCATTCATGGCCGTGCGCCAGAGTTGATAACCGAGTTTGCTCAAAAATTAAATTACCCTCTGACCTCAACTTTAATGGGCTTGGGCGCCTACCCATCAACTGATAAACAATTCTTAGGCATGCTGGGCATGCACGGTACTTATGAAGCCAATACCGCCATGCACAACAGCGATATGATTTTCGCCGTGGGCGCGCGCTTTGATGACCGGGTGACCAACGCCCTCGATAAGTTTTGTCCCAATGCTAAAATTGTTCATATCGATATTGATCCTGCGTCTATTTCAAAAACAATTAGTGCGGATATTCCCATTGTCGGCCCAGCAGAAGCTGTACTAAGGGACATGTTAAAACTCGTGGAAACCAAGCTGGAAGCAGTGGATAAAATAGCCCTAGACTCCTGGTGGACACGTATCGAAAGCTGGCGGGAAAAACACGGCCTCTACACCCAAAATCGTTTCGATACTGCAGGCGATATGCTCAAACCACAAGAAGTGGTGCAAGCCGTTTATGAAGCAACTAACGGCGATGCCATCGTGACAACAGATGTAGGGCAGCACCAAATGTTTGCTGCGCAGTACTATCTGTTCGATAAACCCCGTCGCTGGATAACCTCTGGTGGTCTTGGCACTATGGGTTACGGTATTCCCGCAGCGATGGGCGCACAATTTGCCGATCGCGATGCCTGCGTTGTCTGTATTACTGGTGAGGGCAGCGTGCAAATGTGTATTCAAGAACTGTCGACACTCAAGCAGTATGGTCTGCCCATCAAGATTATTAATATCAACAACCAAGCCCTGGGTATGGTAAAGCAGTGGCAGGATATGAATTACGACAGTCGCTATTCAGAGATTCTTTACGAAGATTCACTGCCAGACTTTATTAAGTTAACGGAAGCTTTTGGTCACGTAGGCATAAAAGTGACGCAGCGTGAACAACTAAAACAAAAGCTAAAAGAATGTTTTGCCATGCAAGACAGAGTTGTGTTTATGGATATCTACGTCGACCCTAATGAACATGTGTATCCAATGCAAATTCCTTTACAAAGCGTTGGTGATATGTTCTTAAGTAAAACGGAGCGCACGGTATGAGACGGCGAATTATTTCAGTGTTGATGGAAAATGCACCGGGTGCCTTGTCGCGCGTGGTTGGCCTATTCTCCCAACGTTCTTATAATATCGAAACCCTAAATGTTGCACCGACAGAGGATCTATCGCTATCGCGCCTAACACTTACCACTATTGGCGACGATAAAGCCATCGAGCAAATCACTAAAAACCTTAATAAGCTAATTGATGTTATTAAACTGGTAGACCTGTCAGAAGGTGCGCATATTGAACGTGAATTAATGATGATCAAAGTGCGCGCCACCGGCAGTGTGCGCGAGGAAATTAAGCGCTGTGTCGATATTTTTCGTGGTCAAATTATCGATGTGACGCAAAATATTTATACCATTCAGTTAGCTGGAGATTCTGAAAAACTAACGGCATTTATTGAAGCGGTTGGGGAGTCGACGATTCTTGAAGTGGTGCGTACTGGGGTCTCTGGCATTAGTCGCGGTGAGAAAATGCTGAAAGTGTAATCATCAAAAAAGAGAGGCTGAATCAGGCCTCTCTTTTACATTTAGGACGACAAGCCTTACTTCGCTTTAGGTCCCAGAAAAAACCATAAGATTAAACCCAGCAGCGGCAACAGTAGTAATAACAAAATCCACATCACCTTATGCCCGCCAGAAATTGAGCTGGTAATGGTTTTTATAATGGCATAGACATTCAGTATAAAAATAATTAATCCGAAAATGCCTGTTGTTTCAATCGTCATAGTGTTGCTCCAAACTACAAACCCAAACTGTATGCTGGGTGTGATAAGTGCCTGCTGGCAATAATTAGTTGACCTAAGGGCACCGTTAAAATTCGTATTTTT
>JBCBZU010000426.1:0-2477 GCA_039815165.1 Pseudomonadota bacterium | reverse complement strand
TTTAGTGAAGTCCCCAATATCGGCGCACTGGCAGAATTAATTAAAAATATTAAAGGAGCATAGTATGGATGCTGTGGGTATTGAAGCGTTAAATGTGTACGCTGGCGTTGCTGTAATTGATGTACATGATTTATTTGTTGGCCGGGGTTTGGAAGTTGCTAGAATAGATAATATTCAACAGTCACAGCGGTCAATCGGTTTGGGTTTTGAAGACCCGGTAACCAATGCCGTTAATGCAGCCCATCCCATTATTGAACGCCTCACACCAGAAGAGCTGGTTAAAATAGAAATGGTCATTGTGTCCACTGAGTCGGGTGTGGACTACAGCAAATCCATTTCTTCCTACGTTCATAAATATTTGAATTTACCCAATACTTGCCGTTTCCTTGAAGTAAAGCAAGCCTGTTATGCAGCAACCGGTGCACTGCAGATGGCACTGGGCTATATCGCATCGGGTATGTCACCCGGCGCTAAAGCCCTGGTGATTGCTACCGATGTTTCCTTGGTAGATGCCAGGGCAGAATATGCCGAACCTTCCACTGGTTTCGGTGCGGCGGCAATACTCATTAGTGACAATCCACAGATCTTGCGGGTCGACTATGGTGCCTTTGGCGTGCACGCCTATGAGACCATGGATTCTGCACGGCCTTTACCTTCAGCTGATATTGCTGATGTCGATAAATCTCTTTTTGCCTATCTAGATTGTTTGACAAATAGTTTTAACAACTACAAACAACGGGTCGATGGCGTGGACATTGTTAAATCTTTTGGCCAGTTATGCATGCACACTCCTTTTGCGGGCTTGGTACAGGCGGCTCATCGAAAAATTATGCGACAAGAAAATATAATTGATGCAAACTTTGTCGCAGAAGACTTTAACAAACGCGTAGAGCCGTCGTTGGTTTACCCAAAAAAAGTGGGTAACTTGTGTTCGGGTTCCATTTATTTGGCTTTGGCGAGCGTGCTGGATAACTCCCCGCTGGATGAGCCGACACGGGTTGGGTTATTTTCCTATGGCTCTGGTTGTTCGTCAGAATTTTATAGCGGTGTTATGACCAAGCACTCAAAGGAAGTGGCGTCAAGCTATCAATTAAAACAATCATTGGCCCGGCGAACCAAACTGAGTTTTCAACAATATGAAGAATTGCTGCCCGACAACTTGCAGAGTATTGTTCCCCAGGTTTCCCGTCAAATAAATATCAGTACATATGAAAAATTCTTGCCCGCGGGGCGGCCAAAGCTGTTGGCACTGTCGAATATTCAGGATTATTACAGAAGCTATGAATGGATTTAATTTCCTTTCCTTAAACTCTATTAAATTGGGACAATAACATGAACGTTGTAACAGATACAGAAAACCTGGTCTTTACTATTATTGCAGAAAAAGCCGCAGCAATTATCCCCGGTCTTGAACCATCGAGCATTTCAATGGATGGCAAATTAGAAGACTATGGCTGTAACAGTATTGATCGTACCGACATTGTTTGGATGGTGCAGGAAGCCTTGGGTTTAAATATTCCTGTCGCGGAATTTTCAGGTGTCAGTGATATTCGCTCATTGATTGAATTGCTGGTGCGACATATGGATGCTCAGTGACAGCAGGCAGTGCAGTCGCCATTACTGGCGTGGGTATTGTTTCTTCTCTGGGTATAGGTGCGAAATCTTTTTGTAATGATCTTATGAATGGCATTAGTGGGATTTGTCCTAATGCCCATGGCGTAACGCAAGTGTGGGCCCCCTTTGCTGAATTTGATTTTTCTACTGAGATAAAGCGGTTAAATCTCAGTGAAGACTGCCAAAATAAGGTTATTCGTACAGGGTTTAGGGCCTCGCCGCCTATTCAAGCGACGATACTGGCAGTTGCCGAAGCTTGGTCTCAAGCCGAACTGAGTAGGGCCTCGCCGGAAAAAATTGGTTTGATCGTTGCTGGATCTAATGTGAATCAACTAGACGTTTTTGATGCCTACCAGCGAAGTTTTCAACAGAGGCAAGTACGCCCAAGCTATGGCGCACAATTTATGGACTCTCACTATGTCGGCAGTATTAGTGAAGCGTTTTCGATAAATGGCGAAGGATATACCCTGGGTGGAGCATCGGCCAGTAGTGGTGTCGCCTTACTCCATGGATACCGCGCTTTACACTGCTCTGAGATGGAAGCAATGGTTGTCGTGGGTGCGCCGATGATGCTTTCCCAAGTTGAGTTAAATGGCTTTGTTAATATTGGTGCCCACTTTAATGCGAAAGTACCTGAGGTTCACGCATTTGCCTGCCGGCCTTTCGATGTAGAGGCGGCTGGTTTTGTTTACGGCCAGGGAACTGGGGTCATTATATTTCAGCGAGAACAGGACCCAGCCCATAGAACTATGGCGCGTATGCTAGGGGGCAGTATGTGCCTTGATGGCAATCAATCGACCAACCCCAGCGTGGATGGTGAAGTGAGGGTTATGTCTGCTGCACTGGAAAACGCTGGCATTATT
>JBCBZU010000245.1:0-4254 GCA_039815165.1 Pseudomonadota bacterium | reverse complement strand
CCTCAAAGCGCTCAGCCTTGGGTATGGATCATTTGATACTGCACACCGGTTTGAAAGGCAGCCAACAAATTATCTGCAAGCTTTCCCTTTAGGCCATGGGCGCCAAAGGCACCTAGAATAACCGCTATGGCCCCGCTTAATGCCGATGTTACTAGTATCAATTTAGTCATTAATGCCCCTTTATGCATTGTTATCAACCGAGCTCTTGGGTTATGAAGTGCACCAAACAAAAAAAGCCGCTAAAAAGCGGCTTTTTTGCCTGTCGGTATGGTTAGGCTTCCATCGCCGTACGCACTTTCCTCATGGCATTTTTTTCCAGCTGGCGGATGCGCTCGGCAGAGACTCCAAATTCATCGGCTAATTCGTGTAGAGTGGACTTTTGTTGATCATTAAGCCAGCGACGCTGCAAGATCACTTGACTGCGCTCGTCCAGGGTTTTCAGCGCTTGGCGCAAGCGAGCCACACTGTCATTGCTCCAGTCTGCTGCCTCTAGTTGCTGAGCGGGGTTATAGCGATTATCTTCCAGGTAATTCGCAGGTGCCAAATAAGCGGACTCATCATCGTCATCGGCACCTGCATCAAACGCAGCATCATAAGAGGACAGGCGACTTTCCATCTCGTGGACATGCTTGACTTCGACATTGAGGTCTTTGGCAACGGCTTTTGCCTCTTCATTGGTTAACCAGCCAAGGCGCTTTTTCTGGCCGCGCAGGTTGAAGAACAATTTACGCTGAGCCTTGGTAGTCGCTACTTTTACTATACGCCAGTTGCGCAGAATAAATTCGTGCATTTCAGCTTTAATCCAATGCACGGCAAAGGACACCAGGCGCACGCCTTTTTCAGGATTGAAGCGTTTCACCGCCTTCATAAGGCCAACATTACCTTCTTGAATAAGGTCCGACTGAGACAAGCCATAACCGGCATAAGACTTGGCGATATGCACAACAAAGCGCAAGTGAGCCATAACTAACTGACGGGCTGCATTCACGTCTTCCTCAAAATAGAGTCTTTTTCCTAGAGCTTGCTCTTCTTCGACTGACAACACAGGAAAACTGTTAACTGCTTGCATGTAGGCGTTGATATTTGCACCGGGTGCAAGCATATCCACTGGTTGTAAGCTAGTTCCCATTTATTTCTCCATTAGACTGGTTAATTTACTGTATATACTGCAATTTTAGCACGCACGGGATTTGATCGCGAACCTATGGCGTCGTTTGGGTTTTATTGTACGTCAGACCGTATTTGGGGTCTTATCCGACTTATTTCAAGTAGAGCGAATTCAATAGTTGGGCCTAAAATGCTGAAATACATAGAATTAAAAAGACAGACTACCCAGTTTAGAGAAAAGAATACACTGTTATCGAACCTCGGAGGCAGGAGCCAAAGAGCGTACAAAGGGATTAAAATGGCTTAACGCGGCTCTATGGACTTTAAATGTCGAGAAACGGCAATCCAGGCCCCCAACCAGCCCAAAAAACCACTTCCCAAAAGCAGTACTGCACCGAGTTGAACACCAAAACCCTCCAGTGAGCGCCCACTTCCGTAAAGAGAGATGAGATTATTGACAGGGTTGGATAGCCATAGGCCTGCAATAAGTAACAATATCAAAGCTATAAAACCGCCACCAAAGCCATACCAAAAGCCTGAATAAAGAAAGGGACGACGCACAAAACCATTAGTGCCACCGACCATTTTCGTCACCACTATCTCGTCGCGGCGATTTTCAATGGCAAGTCTCAAGGTATTGCCGATGACTAATAACACTCCTAGCGCCAATAAGGTCGCCAGAGCTATGACTACCCGTTCACCCAGTTCTAGCAACTCGTGCAAGCGACGCAGCCAACCAAGGTCCATTTGCACATTATCAACAATAGCTGCGGCAGCAATGCTTGATTGCAGTGTAGCCATCTGTTCTGGTGTCGCTACCATTTCGTTGGGTTGGATAATAAAAACGGTGGGTAAAGGGTTCTCATCAAGGTCAGTCAACACATCCCCAAGGCCAGAGTACTGCTGGAATTCCTGTAATGCCGAACCAGGCGTCACTACTTCCACACGATCAATATCCGCTCTACTTTGCAATTGCTGCTGTAAACGCTCTACCGCGACGGTCCGCGCGCCTTGTTTAAGAAAAGCAGACATTTGTGCATTATCCTGCCAACCCTGCCCCAACTGCTGGATATTATTTAGACCGAGAAAAAGGCTTGCCGGTAAAGCGATAGCAATAGCAATTACTAACCAGGTGAGCAGGCTTTGCAAAGGTGTTCGCACTAAACGGCTAAAGCTATCGACACAGGAGCCACAGTGATGTGCCCACCAGGCATGCACCAGTTGCCAAGTGGATACTTCACTACTCTTGGCGCCGCGGGCTTTTTTTATATCTGTGGATTTACTCAAGGTTAGCGCCTTTTACTAAACGGCCTTGGGATAACTCCATCACCGCTAATTGCATGGACTCAATCAGGGAAATATCGTGAGTGGCAATCATAACCGTCACCCCCACCTGATTAAAGTCACGAAAGAGTTGCATGATCTCCGCTGATAATGTCGGATCGAGATTACCGGTGGGTTCGTCGGCCAATAAAATGGCAGGTTTATTGACGACGGCACGAGCAATGCCTACACGCTGTTGTTCACCCCCGGATAGGGCGATGGGATTTTCTTTCTCTTTATCGAGAAGACCGACTTTATCCAAGGCTGCGCGCACGCGCTTGCCTTGCTCTTTCAGTGGCACGCCGGCAATTTGTAGCGGTAAGGCAATATTATCGAAGACACTGCGGTCAAAAAGTAGTTGATGATTTTGGAAAACCACGCCAACTTGACGACGCAGGTAGGGAACTTGGGAGGAACTGATACGGGCCAGATTTTTACCCCCAATCAAAACCTGACCTCGTGTGGGCCGCTCAATCAGCATAATCAATTTAAGCAAGGTGCTTTTGCCCGCACCAGAGTGGCCGGTAAGGAAGACCATTTGCCCCGACGCTAACTCGAAGTTAACGTCCATTAAGGCATCGCGGCCCTCGGTATAGCGTTTGCTGACATGGTCAAAGCGAATCATCTTAAGGTCACTTTAAGCAAATAGGGCTTTTACAAAGGTGTCAGCTTCGAAGGCTTGCAAATCATCAATGCCCTCGCCTATACCGATAAAGCGAATCGGCAATCCAAAACGATCGCTTAAGGCAAAAATAATCCCACCCTTAGCGGTTCCATCCAACTTGGTTAATGCGATACCGGTGGTGCCCACCATCTGTTTAAACTGTTCGGTCTGATTTAGGGCATTTTGCCCAGTGCCTGCATCCAGTACCAGCAGCACCTCGTGGGGAGCACTATCATCCAGTTTAGCCATTACACGCTTCACTTTAGCCAGCTCATCCATTAAGTTATCTTTGTTATGCAAACGACCAGCGGTGTCGGCAATTAACACATCTATATTCTTAGACTGTGCCGACTGCACGGCATCATAAATAACCGATGCACTATCTGCACCCGTATGTTGGGCCACTACGGGGACTTGGTTGCGCTCGCCCCAGACCTTTAATTGCTCTACAGCCGCTGCACGAAAGGTATCACCTGCCGCCAACATCACCCGCTTGCCCTCATTTTGAAAACGCTTGGCTAGTTTACCAATGGTTGTGGTTTTGCCGACACCGTTAACACCGACCACCAGGATGACAAAAGGCTGCTTGTCTTTATCGATAATTAATGGCTTTTCAACGCTATTGAGCAGCTCGGAAAGTTGCTCCTGCAAGGCTTGATATAAGGCATCACCGTCGGCTAACTGCTTGCGTTGCAAGCGCTGCGCTAGTTTAGCGATAATTTTTGTGCTCGCATCTATGCCTACATCGGCCATCAACAACTGCGACTCCAACTCTTCGAGCAACTCGCCATCGATTTCTTTTTTACCAAGAACCAACTGACCAATGCCTTCCGCCAGTTGATTACCGGTGCGAGACAGGCCGAATTTGATACGTTCAAATAAACTGGGTGCCGCCTCAGTAGGGGAAAATTCCTGTTCATTCTGAGAGGGCTTTGAGCGTTTAAAAAACATGGATAGCGTCCAGATTTACAGCGTTCGTTAAGCGCGCTATCCTACCATTCCTTTTGTGAATTGTCTTAGATGAAATCTTGCCTCGCCAACAAAAACAACGCCACTCGCCTGATCGCAGAGCCCAAAGTCAACAACTACGGATTATTGGCGGTCAATGGCGGGGCCGAAAGCTGGCTATCGCCGATGCACCAAGCCTAAGGCCAACGGGG
>JBCBZU010000023.1:0-11376 GCA_039815165.1 Pseudomonadota bacterium | reverse complement strand
TTTAGAGATGCCCTTAATTGATTCCGTAGAGCTGAACACTATAAGGCATAATTTATTGAGTTATGTATGCCATGTATAGTAGCATCCAAAACTGTGTTTATGATCTGTTGTTGGAGTTTAAAATATGAATACTGTGACGGCTAATGAGCTGAAAACAAAAGGCTTGTCCGTTATTGAGGCTCAGTTGGAAAAACATGAAGAAGTGCTTATTTCTGTCAGAGGACAGGATAAATATGTGGTTATGGATATTGAAAAGTATTCAGAACTGAGAGAATGTGAGCTGGAAGTGGCCTTGCTTAAGGCAAAAGCTGATATTGACGCCGGCAATTACACGACTGGAACGGTTGCAGACCATATAAAGGGAATAGCCGATGAGCTATAAGCTTGTCCATACAGACAGTTACATTAAGCGGGCAAAGACGTTTTTAACAAGGCAACCGCAACTGCTTAAGCAATATGAGAAGACACTGCAACTACTGGAAATAAACCCCTTTAACTCTTCACTACGGCTTCAGAGTCTTCAAGGCAGGCTTGAGGGTTTATCCTCTGTATCTGTCAATATGAGCTATCAGACTATGTTACAGTTGGTTATCCGAGACAACGATATTATTCTGATTGATATCGGTGACCACGATCAGGTTTATTGATGTTTACACTGTATAGGTGGGCTGTTTATATAGGTGGGCTGTTTATATAGGTGGGCTGTTTAAACAGCTTGCCTACATCCGTGTAGGCAAGTGAGAGAGGGTCGAAAAACCCTGTTTGCGGCTATTACATCATTCCGCCCATTCCGCCCATTCCGCCCATATCTGGCATAGCAGGCGCGGCCGCATTGTCTTCTGGAAGATCGGCAACCATGGCTTCGGTGGTAATCATCAGGCTGGCAATTGAGCCCGCCGCTTGCAGTGCGGTGCGCGTTACTTTAGCGGGGTCGAGAATACCCATGGCTAACATATCGCCGTACTCGCCAGTGGCCGCGTTATAGCCAGTATTACCTTCACTTTGCTTCACTCTATCGGCAACAACAGAGGCTTCATCGCCGGCGTTTTCAACGATCTGGCGCAGGGGTGCTTCCATTGCGCGTAGCGCCAATGCAATACCGGCATTTTGTTCGTCATTATCGCCTTCTGTTCCGTTAACCGCAGCAATTGCGCGAATAAGAGCCGTACCACCGCCGGGAACAACGCCTTCTTCAACGGCTGCACGGGTGGCGTGAAGCGCGTCTTCAACGCGGGCTTTTTTCTCTTTCATTTCAACTTCAGTGGCGGCGCCTACTTTAATTACCGCAACCCCACCGGCAAGCTTAGCCACGCGCTCTTGAAGTTTTTCACGATCATAGTCAGAAGAGGTATCTTCGATTTGTGCACGAATTTGACCCACACGGGCTTGGATGGCTGTGGCTTCGCCGGCACCGTCGACAATGACTGTATTTTCTTTATTCATGCTTACGCGCTTGGCAGTACCCAGATGCTCTAGAGTGGCTGACTCAAGATCGAGGCCGACTTCTTCGGAAATGACCGTGCCGCCCACAAGAGTCGCAATATCTTCCAACATGGCTTTGCGGCGATCGCCAAAACCAGGAGCTTTACAAGCAGCAACTTTGACTATGCCGCGCATATTGTTAACCACCAGTGTCGCCAGGGCTTCGCCTTCGACGTCTTCAGCGACAATCACCAGTGGCTTGCCCGCTTTGGCGACACCTTCCAGTATCGGCAGTAATTCGCGAATGTTGGAGATTTTCTTGTCAACCAGAAGCACGAATGGATTTTCTTGTTCAACCAGCATGCTTTCTTGATTAGTCACGAAATACGGTGACAGGTAACCGCGGTCAAACTGCATACCCTCGACTACGTCAAGTTCGTTTTCAAGGCTGTTGCCTTCTTCGACGGTGATAACACCCTCTTTGCCCACTTTTTCCATGGCGTCAGCGATGATTTGACCGACAGCTTGGTCACTGTTGGCAGAGATAGTACCAACCTGAGCGATGGATTTACTATCTTCACAGGGCTGGGCAATGGATTGAATATGATCCACTGCAACCGCAACCGCTTTATCAATGCCGCGCTTCAGATCCATTGGGTTCATGCCTGCGGCAACGGATTTTAAACCTTCGTTAAGAATTGCCTGTGCCAGTACAGTTGCCGTGGTGGTGCCGTCACCGGCATCATCAGAGGCTTTTGAGGCCACTTCTTTTGCCATTTGGGCGCCCATGTTTTCGAACTTGTCTTGAAGCTCTATTTCTTTGGCGACGGATACACCGTCTTTTGTGACGGTGGGTGCACCGAATGATTTGTCCAGAACAACGTTACGACCTTTGGGTCCAAGGGTGGTTTTCACTGCGTCTGCGAGGATGTTAACGCCTGCCAACATTTTTTGACGCGCGCTATCGCCGAATTGTACGTCTTTAGCTGCCATGATTTTTTACCTTAAAATTTTGACTGTTTTAATTGTTAAAGAAAGTATTTGGGTTGATATTGAATAAGTTGAGCTTACTTTAAAGTTTTACAAACCGTCTGGTGAGCGTTCTATTCAACTGTATATAAGCTGTTTATTCAGCTTTCCCGCTATTCAACTACCGCTTTAATATCGGATTCGCTGAGTATAATTAGCTCTTCACCATCTACGTCAATGGTGTCGCTACCGGCATACTTACCAAATACCACTGTATCGCCAACGCTAACGTCAACGGGGCGCACATCACCACTATCCAAAATGCGGCCGTTGCCAATAGCAATTACTTCACCTTGGTTTGGCTTTTCTTTCGCTGAACCAGGAAGCACGATACCGCCAGCAGAGGTTGCCTCTTCTTCCTGACGACGAACGACAACACGGTCGTGTAAAGGACGAATGTTCATAGTTATTGATTCTCCCAATAGAGTGTTTTGAACAACATAGAAATTACTAATTGCCCGCCAACTGAACAAAATTCAATCAAACGGATCAGTTTTTATAGTCGCTGAGCTTAATGGGGCCTAGGTAATGAATTTCAAGCGCTATTGATAAATTTTTCTCTGCCAGTGCTTGCCGTTGGACCCAATCAAGGCTCTGGGCTTAATCGTCATGGCGCCGATAATCACCATCAATCACATTTCCGTCGCCCTGGGCAGGGGGTTGCTTAACCTGGATGAATTTAAAAAGATACTGGGCACAAAAGTGGATAATCATTGTTCTAATACCTGGGGTTAAACAGGCAAAACCAATAGCATCTGTCACAAAGCCAGGGGTTAGAAGCAGAGCCCCTGCCACCGCAAAAAACAGGCTATCGGCTATTTCTCGTACAGGGACTTGCCTGGAGGCCAGTTTTTGGCGAGCAGTGAGTAGTGCGCTGCTGCCCTGAATTCTTAACAAAGCCAAACCAATGGCAGCCGTGAGCAGGACCAAGGCAATGGTCAATAGCGGTCCAATAACATCACCCACGGTGATTAATAACCACATTTCGACAATGGGAACAATAATAAATATCAGCAGTAAAACTCGCAATGTCGCTCCTATAAATAGTTGTTAAGTGAATAGTCGTTACTACCCAGTTTAGAGAAAAGGATACACTGTCATTTCAAACCTTCAGAGGCAGGAGCCGACGTAGAGCGTACCAGGACGTATTCACAGCGTGTTTGAAATGACAGTGTATCCTTTTCAAGTGCCCCGTTAGTAAGTCGGTTGATACAAGGTGCAGGCTGTGCCCGCAAATGCAATACTACCATCGGTTTCTACGATCTGGACACTAGGTCTCAATATGCCGCGAGAGGTAAACCAATAAGGCCAGTGCAGGAATCACCATAAGCGTGGTGATCATAAAGAATAGAGCCCAATTACCCCCGAGCGCATCCACCAACACTCCGCTAAGTGCAGCCAGGCTGGTTCGCCCCAAATTCCCCAGTGACGCCAACAGTGCATATTGGGTAGCCGTGTAGGCGCGATTGGTTAAATAGGAAATAAAGGATACAAAGGCAACCGTGGCAAAAGCAGCGGTAAAATTATCGACGATGACCGTGGCAGCAAACAAGCGGGTATCGGGCCCCACCAGTGCGATCCAGGTAAACATCAAATTAGTGGCCGCCATCGCAATGCCACTGATCATTAAGCCCTTGAGCAAACCAAAGCGTACATTCAAGGCGCTGGCAATCAGTGAGAAGATAATAATGACCCACCAGCCAATCATTTTGGAGTAGATACCAATATCGGTATTGGTAAAACCCACTTCTTTATAAAAGACAATGGACATGCGCCCCAGGAAAGCTTCGCCAATCTTGAATGCAAAGACAAATAACAAAATCGCTATGGCCAGGCGAACACCATTGCGCTGAAAAAACTCGGCAATAGGCTTAAATGCGGTATCAGTCAGCCAGGCCAGCGCTGGTACGCTTGAGTCAGCACTTTGAGCAGGCGCTACACTGCGGGGCTCTTTTATGCGAGTAACAAAGACCATACTCACCAGGATAAGCAAGCCAAGACACAAATAGACATGTCGCCACTCTATACCCGCTTGATCGGAAAGAATAAGCGCAAACGCGCCGGGCAAGGAATACCCCGTCCACCAACCGCTGGTGCTCATTGCCGCCGCCGCGGGGATTTTATCGGTTTCCGCCTGGTCGATTATTTCGATCCGATAGGCATCAATGGCAATGTCCTGAGTTGCTGAGACCAAGGCTATACCCAAGGCCAGCATACTGGTCCACAGCAAATTGATGGCGGGCTTGGTAAAGGCAATGGCTACCACCAACAGCAGCAGCAGCAACTGCATAAGGTATATCCAGCCCCTGCGCCGTCCCAGACGGGGCACGCTATAAGCATCCAATAATGGCGCCCATAAAAAGTTGATGGCGTAAACAATAAAAATAGAACCAAAAAAACCGATGGCGGAACGAGTAAGGCCGGACTCCTGTAACCACGCGGTCATGGCTGAGCCAATAAGTACCCAGGGAAAACCGCTGATCATTCCAAGAACAAACACGGTAAGCAGCCGCTTGTCTTTATAAAGTAGACTATATGCTTGTAAATTCACTGGAGTATTTGCATGCCTTATGGAAGCTAATCTCGATGGAAGCTAATCTCTAAAGTTATTAAACTGGAGGGGCATGTCCAGATCTTGCTGCTTTAGCATTGCAATCACCTGCTGTAAGTCATCGCGTTTCTTCGCGCTCACTCTTACCTGATCCCCCTGAATTTGCGATTGTACTTTGAGCTTTTTGTCTTTAATGAGCTTTACAATTTTTTTGGCAAGCAAAGAGTCCAGACCGGTTCGTACAGTGACCTCCTGTTTAAGCCGTTTACCTGATGCTTGCGGGTCGGCCAGCGTTAAACATTTTATATCAATCGCATTTTTGATAAGGGTCGATTGCAGGATATCTAACATTTGCTGTACTTGAAATTCTGCCTCCGCCCAAATGGTCACCACAAATGCATTGCGCTCAAATGAGGCATCGACACCTTTAAAATCAAAGCGTGTTGTCACCACACGATTTGCCTGATCAACCGCATTGGTTAAGGTCTGTTTATCAACCTCAGAAACAATATCAAAAGAAGGCATAAGCCAGCTCCGTTATCTTTATCCTGGAGAACTCAGTTGGACTGCTCTCAGAGCGGGTATTTACTACCCAGTTTAGAGAAAAGAATACACTGTCATTTCGGCAGGAGCCGACTTAGAGCGTACCAGGACGCAATGACCGCATGTTTGAAATGACAGTGTATTCTGTTCAAGTGCCCCGTTAGTATGTTGAGCCGCCCACTGATTGTTCCAGAATTGCAGGGTTCATGTGTAGACGGGAGTTTAACTGATTTCTATACCCGTAGGCACCTCAAAGATTTTTAGTAGCGCCGAGGTCTCCAGAAGAGGCAAACCCACCACTGAGGAATAGCTACCGCGTATTTCCTTAACAAATAGTGCGCCCAGACCCTGGATTCCATAAGCACCGGCCTTATCTTGTGGCTCTCCTGTTTGCGAATAAGCAATGGCTTCGCTACTCGCAATAGGGCGAAATGTCACTTGTGAAATATTGAGTCGACTTTCTGCCCGGGTGGGTGTACAAACAGATACACTGGTCATCACTTGGTGGGTACAGTCAGATAGGCGCATCAGCATATCGACAGCCTGTTCTTGGGTGCGCGGCTTTTCCATCACTTGACCCCCAAGCACGACAATGGTGTCAGCGCCCAAAACCGGTTTATCACTGTGTTGCTGGGCACCTGCGGTGGCTTTTTGCAAGGAAAGTCTTTGTACATAAGAGCGCGGCGACTCGCCCGGTGCATGATGTTCCTTTACGTTTATCGTAACGACACTGAAGCGTACACCGATTTGTTCAAGCAATTCACGGCGACGAGGCGATTGAGACGCGAGGTATAGATCCATATCTATGCCAATAGTCTATACCTGATCCAGGTATTGTCGCCAATTAAACGCAGGGCCCGGATCGGTTTTTCTTCCCGGTGCGATATCGCTGTGCCCGACAATAGAGTCTTTGTGAAGCTCTGGATAAACCTTGAGTAGTGTTTGAGTGAGGGCTATAAGACTTTTATATTGATTTTCGGTATAGGGAATATTATCTGTTCCCTCTAACTCGATACCGATAGAGAAGTCATTACAGTTTTCACGGTTATTAAAATAAGATTGCCCCGCATGCCAGGCTCTTTTATTCAATGAAACAAACTGTACCAGGCTGCCTTCACGATCAATAAGTAAATGCGATGATACTTTTAAGTCTTTAATTTGCTGGAAATAGGGGTGGGCACTGCTGTCGAGTTGATTACAAAAAAATTTTTCTATATTGCCACCCCCGAATTGCTCTGGTGGCAGACTGATATTGTGAATAACCAGCAAGTCAATACCGCCCTGCTGGGGGCGGTCATTGAAATTTGGCGAGCACAGGTGTTTGGCTGGAGACACCCAGCCATTTTCGATTGAAAATTGAGTAGGCAAAATTGGATAAGGGTAAAGTAATTATTGGCCATATCATAGCAAACTATGGTGAGCGCTTACAGTCAACCATTAATGCACTGTAAAAATAAGCCCTGGCTCCAATATTACATTGACAGTGAACAAGCCCGGCTTAACGAGGCTGGCGCAAACTGGTGATCACTGACTCTAAGGCCCTGTCAAACAACATGCCGTCATCAAGTGTACGCATCTTACCCTGTTGTAGCTGCATCGCCAGGGTATCGCGGGTTTCTTCCGCAACTTTTACGCCGGCACGATTAACAAAGATATACTTGCCTGTACCACGGATAATGGCCGCCAGCCGACAGCGGTAAGAAGAACTGCCTTGATCTATTTTTTCGAACCATATTCCCACAGTAAAATTATCGACCAGATTAGTGTACTGATAATCAACCGCAATTTCTTGTGGTTGTTCTTCGGTGGCAAGGTCTTGAGCAGGCTTCGGCCTTGCGGTCATCGCCTGTTGTTGAGGCTCGGCCTCAGTTTGGGAGGCAAGGGCATCTGCAACTTGTTCAATAGTGCTATCAGCACTGGTATCGAGCACTGGCTGCTCGGCCACTTTAGGGTTTTTATAGGCTTCAAACAGACCATTATAATAGGCTTCGAATTTTTCGAAAAAGCGACTTTGTTTAGATGGATTAAAGGAAATATCGTCCAAGCCTGCTTTAATGGCCCCTTTCAATGCAGGAACCAATTTGGTCAACTTGAGTTGATGCTGTTCATTTTCAATGGGGAGGGTACTCCATATAAGCTGCTTAGCCACTTTATAGGCATCGTTCCATTGCTTACTTTCATAACCCTGGCGCATATAGACCAGAAACAGGATATTTGACCAAGGGCCAAATAAAAAGGTGTTGAACACGTCAGGGATGGATTGCCGGTGCACTAACTTAGCCAGAACTTCATCCACTCTCTGACGACCGACTTCGGCCTTGGCCTTGCCATCCTCAGCGTCTATGGCGCGTTTTTCAAATAACATCGCGCGACGCCGCTCTTTTTCCTGGAAGGCAATAAAGTCGGTCAACAGCAGTGTGAAAAT
Organism: Pseudomonadota bacterium; assembly: GCA_039815165.1. Taxonomy (GTDB): domain Bacteria; phylum Pseudomonadota; class Gammaproteobacteria; order Pseudomonadales; family Cellvibrionaceae; genus CANLBN01. The sequence goes on along the minus strand of JBCBZU010000023.1, from coordinate 3,406 downwards.
CTCGAAGTTACTTTCAAACTCTGTCAGTATTTTTGTCACGGTAGACTCAATTTTAGATAATAATGGGTCTCGCCTTGTGCTTTCAACATCACCCATCCAGCCAATTGACGCCGTCGCCATTTCATTGAGCAGGCGTCTTGCCGGGTGGCCTTCTTTGTTAAAGAAATCAGCGTCGGCAACAGCCACTTTGATGTAGGGAATCTGTAGACGCGATAATAATAGTTTTACAGGATCAGGCAGATTGCCATCTTCAAGGATGAAAGAGAACAGCATGTCCACCAGCTTGATGACGTTTTTTGAACGATCATCGACCAGTTGCTGACCGGTTGCATTTTGAATTGCCGATTGAATATAGTTCGAGGTCAATAATTCGGGCTGCACTCCAGTTGAGGCATGGGCAATATCCTGCTGTTGCAATTGCGATAGAGCATTTATCAAGCTATTGGGAACATCGGCAACAGGATGCGCATTCTCACCTTGAGACGCGTATGAGGTGTCCAAGAAACCTGGATGAGGAGCTTCGCTTTGATGGGCCTGTAGTAGTGATTGTAAAGTGGAATACAGGCCGCCTTGAGCGACTGGCTCTGCCGCTACGGCTGAGGGCTTTGATTGATCCATTGAGTGAGTGGGCTGGGGCGCTGTTGATGCAGGCGGTCTGGGCGCTTGTGCGCGCACTGTTGGCGCCTGCACACCGGATTCGGATAAGACCTGACTGACTTTTTTTAGTACGGCAGTCAGCTCATTAATAACATAGCGTTCAAACAGCTTAAACAATACCAATTTGGCCTTAATATCAATCTCGATGATCACCGAGGCATCGACAAAGGCATCGGCCAATATTCTGGGAGAAACGGGATTGGTGTGCTCAGATAGAGTCGCCGCGGTCAGTGTTCCCATTAAACGGTTAATAGAGGATAATTCTCTTTTATTTTGAGCGAAGGCTTTATTTACACAGGAGTCAATGGCAACCAATTCTTCCAGCTCTTCTTTACTCACGATTGCCAGATCGTCAGTTCCCAGGGAAAATGATACAGGTTGTTCCGCGGGAGGCTGCTCCTCACCCATACAAGCAATAAAGCTCTGATCGATATGGTCGAGAAAGGATTTTTCCATACGGCGGCGATGGATGCGGATTTCGCGCATGGATTCAAAAAAGACATTTTGTTCCAAATTGCTGGCTGCGCGGTCCGCCAGCTCAAATAAAGCATCATCAACATGGTCGAAGAGGTTCTGGATACAGCGGTTGAGGTGATCATTGGCGCTATCGCGTACACGCCTTAACACTTTTGGCAAGCGCTCTAACTGCTCTTTCATCATGATCTCATGACGAGCACTGTCCGAGGGTTCAGCGTGAAGGGGAATAATATTAGACGAGTTGGGGCTAATACTCATAGCAATTACCTGTTTAGCTGCGCACGTCTGCACAGTTTTGCCTGTATCACATAGTCATTTAATGACTAAGACTCACTTAAAAAAAAGACATGACGTCTATTAATTATCCTAGTGGCTATTAACAAGTATATGCACAGAAAATCGCTTCCGTTGTGGTAAATTTTAATATCGCGAAAGGGTTCACAAATAGAATTTTAACTGTGCACAAATCCCAAAAAAAGTATAAAAATTAAAAAATGATGCATTTTTGAATATATGGCTGCACCCCCGCAACGAATTCTTTTTATAATCATCATTTTATACGCGTAGGCGAACTTAACACTATGATATTATGCTCCGAGCAACAACAAAAAGACATGATAAAAAGCGTCATCTTCGCTCTTGAAGAAGATATTGGTAGTGGTGATATTACCGCTGAACTGATTCCTGAAACTGAAGTGGCAGGGGCTAAAATCATTACCCGGGAAGACTGTACCATTGCTGGCAGAGATTGGGTCAATGAAGTCTTTGCCCAACTAGACCACGTCAGCAAAACCAACACTGCTGTTGATTGGTTGGTTAATGATGGCGACCAAGTTGCCGCTAACACTACGCTATTCCAACTTCATGGTCAAGCACGCACACTGCTAAGCGGTGAGCGCACCGCCTTGAACTTTGTACAACTCTTATCCGGTACGGCCACTGCCTGTCGCCGCTATGCCGAAAAAGTAAAACATACCGCCGTTAAGTTACTGGATACCCGCAAAACCATCCCCGGATTGAGAAGCGCGCAAAAATATGCGGTGACCTGCGGTGGCTGCTACAACCATCGCCTGGGTCTTTATGACGCCTTTCTCATCAAAGAAAACCACATCGCCGCCTGCGGCGGTATTGCCAGTGCCATTGAACGCGCCAGGGCCAATCATCCGGACAAACCAGTGGAAATTGAAGTGGAAAACTTAGAGGAACTCAGCCTGGCACTGCAATCGAAGGCGGATATTGTTATGTTGGATAACTTTTCACTTGAGCAACTGCAACAAGGCGTGGCTCTCAACCAAGGCCGGGCAAGGCTGGAAGCCTCTGGGGGGATTACCGACCAAACACTGGTGCCGATTGCTGAAACCGGGGTGGATTTTATTTCCATTGGGGCATTGACAAAAGACTGTCGGGCAATCGATTTGTCAATGCAGTTGATCACTGATTGAAACTGGGTACTCAGTTACAGTCGGCCTGGAGTGCACTGCGGACTTAAGCATTGGACTCATGGGCTTGGTCTTACAAGGTATTACATTCTATAAAAAAGTCATAGAGTAGCGTCAAAGCAGGCCGTTAGGTTGCGTTTAACGACTGGTGCTAACCGCTTATAATACGATTCGGGTTGACTTGTGTAATATTGACACTTTTGATTTTGACGCCATTTTCAAACCCATGGACGCCAATAGTATTCCAGCCCTGTTTGAAATAAGCCACTGGGGTAGCTTTATCAATAAGAGGCGATCCACCTCCCAGACCTCTTGCGGCGGAATGTGTCACACCAGCCGGATCTTCAGAATAAGACATGTGGAATCTAAGCGGATTCAATCTTCCATCAAGACTAAATCCGGCTCCATTTGTCTCTGTGCCACGATCACCTGCCGTTCCAATAAAGCCAACTCCATAATACCCTGCTTCTTCAATAAAAACTTTTGCAGTTCCAAAGGGTGCGTTTACGGCATTTTTTCCAAGAAAGGTATTGCCGTATTCAGGATCCCAATGGGTTCTTCTGCCAATACTCTCTGTGCTTATAAAACCATCTGGTGTCATCACCATTGGATTGATATGATTTTTTGATTTACTTAAGTCAAAGTCTGTTGCGCTTACCGTATAGTCAGCAGAACCCTGTAGGATTCCCGGAATATAATAAGCGGGACCGTTTAGATCACTTGTAATTTTAGTTGAGTTACCTGAATTTGGTGGCAGAGGGCACTTTGGCTGGGATGTTGAAACGGTCAAAGGTGGCTGAGCATGACGGGCACGCGTCGGACAGGGACATGAT
>JBCBZU010000369.1:0-2895 GCA_039815165.1 Pseudomonadota bacterium | reverse complement strand
TTGATGGATTGCTTGTGGTTGGTAGCAGCAAAGGCAAGAATTTTCATGGTTTAGATTCCTGTTAAAATATTCTCATAGTTAGACCTAAGGAAACAGTTAGACCTAAGGAAACAGTTAGCCCTAAAGAAAATAATATCCAAAAAGGGAACAATAATAAGCATCAACAAAGTGGCAAACAGTAGACCACAATAATCGAGTGATCATGACTTCGCACATAGGGACTTAACACTTAGCCTTGAATAGCCTTGAACGAATCTGACAAGCTGTCGCCTATTGATCAGCAAGCGCTCAGACTGTTTTAAAAATTTTTAAAACAACAGTGAGCTGGAACACTGGCTTCGCTAAAAATATTTTTCACTTGTGCCACGACCCGCTGCAATTATAATGCAAATATGTTCTTTTGCAATACGAAACACAGATAAATGCAATAAATGAATTGACTAAAACAACGCTACCGATAAGCGATAAAAATTCGAAACTAGTTAAATATAAATTGACATAATCTAAAAAATATTAGCATAATTTATAAAATTTATTTCACATAAATCTATAGGCAAATCACTATGAACAAATATCTTATACTTTCTATGTTGTCACTGGTTTTCGTGGCTTTTTCTCCGCTTTCTCACACTGCTTCCGCCCCCGAGCAGAATTCGATTATTGATATCAGCGCCACCACCTGTCGGGATTTACTACGAGCAGAGGGTGAAGAAGAACAAGAGATTATGATTTATTTTCATGGCTATGTTAGCGGCATACAGGGCCAAACTCTAGTCAACATTAACACCTTTATGGAGGCCTCCAGCAAAATAACAGATCGCTGTATTGATAAGCCAGATAGCCAGCTTCTCAAAGTGTTCCAGTCGATTCGCGCTAAGTAATAGGAGAGTTATAATGATTTCTTCTGCCCACGCTGTATCTGCGCCTTTACTCTCTATTACTTTATTGGCCGTTCTGATTATTTTTCCCGCATTAGCTGAAGCGCGTCCGCCAGCGCCACCTATTGGACATATCGCGGACAGACACATACACCATGATCGTGCAGCCAAAATACATCACATTACCAAAAGAAATATTCGCGCTCACAAGCATGCAGCGCGCATCGGCCATATTACAAGCAGAGGCAAGCATCACCGGGGTCCGCGACGCTAATGCTTACAGTTAACACGCAATGAAAATCTGTAAAACAGTCCCGAGCAAGCAACTATTGAATCTCTGGCTAACTGCTATTACCGTAAAAACAGGAATCTATTCGCTTTTGAGTCAAACAGATTCCTGCATTCACAGCGATGATGCAAAAGGGGTTTTCATTATTTTATGATCATCTTTTGTTTTAACCCAGTGATATATTGCCTGATACTCTTGGTTCAATATTGTTTAAGATGCATAGGTAACGCTTTAAACACACTAACCGGAAATATTACAAAAAATTATGGCCGCCAAGATAATAAAAGCAAATTAAAAAACCAGTCTATAAAAACAATGTTAAAAAGACCATGCAAATTCCATCTTAAGGCCTATCGAGCATTGATGGTTTGATAAGGGTCGGCACAATCGACCACAGTATAAGCGCGGCGTAATAGACCATGGACGAAACAAGTCCAATGTGGTTTGTTAGCACCAACCCTACCATCAAAATAACATGTGCAACAAAGGCCCAGGCCAGCGCCCATAAAATAACGGTACGGCTTGCAATATTTTGATTGAGCACCATAGGATAAAACCACAGCGCAAAAGGAATAAAGATCACCATGGAGGTTAAAAGCCCTGGATTATAAGCAAAATCGCGGAGTCCGGAGATCCCATGGCTAAGCGCATTCACAAGAATAATCCCCGCCATACATAGGGCGGGGAATATATTTTTCGGCGCACACAGCACGGCAAGACAGGCCACCAGCCAAACCAAAGAGGTATTAATCACAAAGATATCGGCTTTAGTGATAAAACTGACTGCCGGGTCAGCAACACCCAACAAGCCTGTTAATGTCCCGTTTAGAAATCCCTGGAAAGCGTAAAGATTACCGAAGATATCAATCCAGTGTTCTTCATATTGATGAATGATATAAAAAACCAGCATAAAAACAGATAAGAGCCTGGTATCGCTTTTAATGGATATATCGACATTACGCCCTGCAAAAGCCAGAAACAACAGAAATGGCGACATAAACACGCCGAGCTTCATCCACTGATCATATAACAAGGCATGCTGACCCACAGGAAACCAAAGCATAACAAAAGCCAGAATTAAAAAAATAAGAGATGCTTTTGAATTGTTCATGAATTGCTCATGTCTTATTCTGCTTTATAAGATGATCCATTAGTCCCCTCACATCCTGTTGAACTTGCTTATCATCTGCCAGAGGTGGATTATGCCTCACCTTTCCGCTTGCAATAAAAACGCCTGTTTGCTGCTGTTTTAGTGCCAAATTAACACCATCGACAAGTTTTTGAGCTTGCTTGTCTGCACGTCCAAAAAGCAAGGGGACGAGAAGCCTTACAAACCAAGGCATACCTTGATTTGAGCTTGTCATTTGAGTTTTTGTCGCGCCTGGGTCGACAGAATAAATATAAATATTATCTGCCAGCAGCTCATCTTTTAAAAAGCAGGCCATAATATTTAACACCGCTTTTGTGTTTGCGTAAGCACCCATAAGGCCGCCAATTGTATCTGGCTTGACTAAGGTGTTTGTATCCAGTGTTTTTACAGTATTTACCGCCGATGTTGAGAAGTTGACGATAAAGGCTGGATTTTTTGCTTTCTCAGCGGCTTTTAGTATGGAGATTTAACTATCTATGATCATTTAGGGTGCAAGTGATTTTAAAACATAGTGCCGTTCGATTTTTTGCGGACTTATTATGCTTTTGTCGGTTAATATGCCCGCTATGTTAAACAAG
>JBCBZU010000505.1:0-1550 GCA_039815165.1 Pseudomonadota bacterium | reverse complement strand
TCGAAACTTTTGGTGAGCCTCAGATACATTCTGGCCTATACACCTTATCTGCATGATTATAGAGAATTTGTCTACTCTAAAAAGTGCTGAAAGTTTTAATTAAAAAAAGAAATGTCAATTACTTGAGATTTTTCGCTAAAAGGCAATTAGCCGAGTACGCCATTGTTGATATACGCGCCAAAAAAATGACGCTCCCGGCTGCCGATAAGCCTCTGCGAACAGCGAAGAGAACAGAGGCTAATCGGCTGGGTAGCCAATTTTCAAAGCTCATACTGGCTTCGTAGGCTTTTTTAGCGAATCTATAGAAATCAGATAAGGGCTCAACTTAGTTGAAAAATCATTTAAAACCAAAATATTGCCAAGGTTTATGGCAATGCTCTATGGATGAACGCCTACTGGTCAAAGAACGGCTTTGTTGCCGACTGCCTCCCTGGAAAAACCTAAACATTCCACCAAAGGCCCCACTATGGCTACATTGCTAATTTTTCCCAGGCGGGGATAAAGCAATTTTTGGGAGCAATGGGTATAGATTCACAGATTGACATGTGACCTTTTGTAATATTTTGATTTTAAACGATTTTTCTAGAATTCAATCGCATAGGTGGGGGGATAAATGACTGGTACAGGCTAGTGCCTATAGCTATTTACCTTCTCTAAAGCTGCCCGAGTACTTTTAGCACTTCTTTATATTCTTGCTTCGAGAGGGCCTGAGGTCGCTGGTATAAAAAACACTCCATTACCTTGCGAACATTAATAAGCTCTTGCTCTTTGTCTTTTCGCTGGGAAATAGCCCGTGAACATAGCTGGGTAATGGTTTCTGTCGGTGCAGCATCAATGCCTAATGTTTGTAAACGTTTGCAAAAGTAGCGATAAATTTTTTGCTCACGAGAAGCAGATTTAGTTGATCGCTTTAAAAGTAATAGGCTAGAAAGCAGTAAAATCACTGATGCTGGGATGATTAATAAAGCCGCCAGACGTGCTGTTGTCACTTCCCCCAGTATCTTTTGCAGCAATTGGGCTTGTTTTTCCTGGTCATAACTGAGCACCCATCGCTGCCAACGGTAGTTGATGCTTTCCAATTGCAGCGCTAGCCGATTAACCCAATTGAAAGAGGACAGCGGCAGGCGTTCAACAAGCTGTTGGTCTTGTTCCGATAGCGCATCAAATAGCCCTTGCTCTATGCGATTGGGCGCAACGGCTGCGGTTGGGTCCACGCGCATCCAGCGATTGTCCAACCACACCTCGGCCCAGGCATGGGCATCATATTGACGTATTGTCAAAAACTTATTGTCTTCACTCCACTTGCCCCCTTGGTAACCCACAACCACTCGCGCGGGAATACCCACAGCACGCATTAACACCACAAAACTGCTAGAGAAGTGCTCACAAAAGCCTCGTTGGGTCGAGAATAAAAATTCATCAACGGTATTGGTTCCTAACTTGGGAGGGGATAGGGTATAAATAAAGTTATCCCGATAATATTGCAGTACGCGATCAATATAATCGCGATGAGAATTGACTTGACTGCGCCATTGCCGGGCGGTGCTGAT
>JBCBZU010000323.1:0-3321 GCA_039815165.1 Pseudomonadota bacterium | reverse complement strand
GTTACTAAAATGTTTTTCGCCGCAATACACTTTTTTAATGGCGGCAATCATTTCATCGCCGGATACATCTTTTAGCATATAACCGTGAGCCCCCATGCGAATGACGCGGACGATATACTCTTTATCTTCGTGCATGCTGAGGACGATAAATTTTGTATCAATATCTTTTTCAGCCACCAACTCCAGCACATCCATGCCATTCATTTCCGGCATATTAATATCCATAAGTACGATATCCGGATTAAGCGCTTCTATTTTTTGCAAAGCGTCTTTACCATTTTCTGCTTCACTGATGACGACAATATCGTCGCTCATACTCAAACGAGCGTTAATGCCTTCGCGAAACAAGGGGTGGTCATCCACTAGCATCACTTTAATCATTGTTATTTGTACCTCTTGGTTCAGGCGCTATAGCGCAAGGCAGACTTGGGAACTTTAGCCTCAATTCGCGTGCCTTTGGTATTGGATATTATGCTGAATACACCTTTATGAAAAGCCAGCCGTTCGTGCATATTGCGCAAACCAATACCTTCGGTAGGCGACTTACTACGCTGCAGGGATTCAACATTAAAGCCTTTACCGTTATCCTCGATTGACAGTACGACCCAGTTACCCTCTACTTTGATATCGATCTCTACTACCGTTGCTTCCGCATGGCGCTCAATATTGGTGAGGGCTTCCTGGGCCACACGGTATAGGGCGGTTTTAATGTCCAGCGGCAGTAAGTTTCGAACAGAAATTTCATTAAAGATGACCTCAATCCCGGTGCGCTCCGAAAAATCTTTTGCAAGGGATTCAATGCCAACAGACAGACCATGGTCGTCGAGAATAGCGGGGTGCAGGTTGCGCGAAATACGCCTTAAATCCTGCAGGGTTTGACCAATGCGCTGTTGTGTGATCGCGATATCCTGATCCGGGTCTTGGTCGTCCTTAATTTTGATGGCCGCCGTCTCCAGAGAAAACTTGGCACTGGCAATTAATTGGCCAATCCCGTCGTGTAGTTCTCTGGAGACGCGCCGCCGCTCCTCATCCTGAGTCGTCAATATGCGCTTGGTCAACTGCTGTAATTTCTCATCCGCCAGCTTGCGCTCACTAAACTGTAAAAAGATGCCACAGAAAAACACCACCCCAAAAGCAGCCAATGCAATTAATAAAATGACATAGGATGAATTGCGAATCTTTTTATCAATTTCTGTTTGAATGGCCTGTACATCCCGGTCAATATCGTCAATATAAATACCGGTCCCCAACATCCATTGCCAGCGCTCCAACATCACCGAATAAGCCAGCTTTTTGGCAATCTCCTGGCTGGAGGGCTTTTCCCAGAGGTATTCCACATAACCGCCGCCCTGCTGTGCATTGGCAATCAGATCCCGAATAATGTATTGACCGCCCTCATCTTTAAGGTCCCACCAATTTTTACCGATGCGAAAGGATTGTATGGGGTGTACGATGCTTTCACCGTCATCGCTATAGGCGAAAAAATAACCATCCAGATCGTATTCAAGATTGGACAGGATATTGATCACCAGCTCCTTGGCGGCACTGTCGTCCTGATTTCGCTCACCATAGATATGGCGAATAGACGAAAGCGCCAGGCGGATATAGTTCTTTAACTCCTGCTTGCGACTGTCGGTAATGCTGTTGCGAAAACTGGTGGCGGTCTGAGTGGAAAGTTTCGCGAACTGCGCCTCTGTTACCAATGCAACCATCAACATTGCAATCATCAAAGGCAGAATGGACAGAAGCTGAATTTTTTGGGATAAATTCATAAAAAACGCCTCTCTCATTGACTGATGCTAAAAAAATGCCTCCCCATGCTCAAAAAGAACGTAAAAGGGATGCATTGACAGTGATTGACCGGTTTTACGCTTAATGGCTAGTGGGGGCTTTACAAATCACTTTGCTAGGTTATCATAGTCGCCCTACGTAAAACTACTTAGCGAGATCTAGGTATGGATACGGATTTCAAAGCCTGGCAATCATTTGTACAGTGAATTCGCTGTAAATAATATAAACACATAATAAGGTTAATAAATATGAAAAAGACAATTGCGCTACTATCAATGGCTGTTGCAGCCTCTTCTGTGTCTTTGGCCTCTATGGCTCAAGACAGTAAAGTATATCGTTGGCGTTTGGCTGAAACCTGGCCAAGCAACTTCCCAATCTTCGGTGATGTTTCTAAAAATATGGCCGAAAATGTGAAGAAAATGTCCAACGGTCGCTTGTTAATTACCATCGATTCCAAGAACAAGCACAAATCTGCTCTCGGCATCTTCGACTTCGTTAAATCGGGTCAGTACCAAATGGGCCACTCCGCGTCTTACTATTGGAAAGGTAAAGACATCAATACATTATTTTTCACCACCATGCCGCTGGGCATGATCGCTGCTGAACAGTACGGCTGGTACTATTATGGCGGCGGTAGAGAATTAGCTGAAAAAGTATACTCTCAATACGGCGTTCGCCAGTATCCGGGCGGTAATACCGGCAACCAAATGGGCGGCTGGTTCAAGAAAGAAATCAAAACCGTTGCTGATCTTCAAGGTTTGAAAATGCGTATTCCAGGCTTCGCCGGTGAAGTTCTCGCCAAGCTGGGTGCAAAACCAACCAATATCCCGGCGGGTGAATTGTATACCGCTCTGGAACGCAACACCATTGACGCTCTTGAGTGGGTAGGACCTTCCCTTGATCTGCGCATGGGTTTCCACAAAATCGCTCCCTACTACTACACCGGTTGGCATGAGCCTGCCACTGAGCTCCAGTTCATGGTAAACCAAAAAGCCTTTGACCAACTGCCCGCTGATCTCCAGGCGATCTTGGAAGTAGCTATGCAGGAAGCCGCCTTCCAAATGACGGCCCAGTCTTATCACGAAAGTGCCAACAACTGGTCGACTATCCAAGCGGAATATCCCAATATTCAAGTGAAGTCCTTCCCACCTGCGGTTATGGCTGAGTTGAAAAAAGCCAACACTGCCTTAATCGCCGAGCTTGAAGCTAAAGGCGGCCTGACGGCTGAAATTATTAAGTCTCAGCGCGAGTATCTGTCTAAAGCGCGTTCTTGGACTGACATATCAGATAAAGCCTACCTGAACAACCTATAATAAGTAACCCGGTCATCAGACCAAATAAAAGCTCCCTCTACGCAAGTAAAGGGAGCTTTTTTTAGGAACCACAACCATGAGATCTGTACTCAATATATTAAATAAGATAATCGATGTTATCGGCTGGATTTGCGTGATTGCAATGTTGTTGATGACTCATGTTTATGAGAGTGGCGTGGGACAGGGCCTGCATCGGGGCCAGATGGTACAGCAGCTG
>JBCBZU010000382.1:0-2850 GCA_039815165.1 Pseudomonadota bacterium | reverse complement strand
GCCTACTTTTCCAATTCATCAATGATGCTACATTGAGGATTATCATCACCAGGGCAGTGACTAATTAAATTTTCCAGGATCGCTTTCATTTCTTGCAACTTTTCTATTTGCTGAGTAATGTCTTGCAAGTGGTCCTGTGCGAATTGCTTTACGGTAGCACTGGCACGGTTCGAATTCTGCTGCAGGCATACTAAATACCGGCATTCTTCAATGCTAAAACCAAGATCGCGAGCCCGATGGATAAAACGCATGGTCTGAATATCACTGTCGGAATAGTCCCGATAGCCATTGGCTAAACGGGTGCATTCGACTAATCCCATGCTTTCATAAAAGCGAATAGCTTTATTGGTTAAACCAGATTGTTTTGCGGCTTCACTGATTTTCATAACTCACCTTTTTTGTTTGCCGTTTAGAAATATCTTTCAAGTGTTTGTTCGCGATAGCGTGCGGTCGCCAGTGCAATAAAAGCGCAGAGCTGGTGACCACACTGACACTGGAAAAGGCCATCGCTGCACCTGCAAATAGCGGATTGAGCAAGCCCAAAGCCGCCAGTGGAATACCGATCACATTATAAATAAATGCCCAAAATAAATTCTGGCGGATTTTTTTTTGCGTTTTTTGGGCCAGTTGAATAGCCTCGGCCACTAGTGCTAGCTCAGGGCGCATTAAGGTGATGCCCGCGGTTTCTATGGCGATATCAGTACCGTTACCCATCGCAATACTGGCATCTGCTGCGGCTAGTGCAGGTACATCGTTGATACCGTCACCTATCATTACGGTCTTACCCCCAGTGCCCCTGATGGCTTCAATAAACGTTAGTTTTTCATCGGGTAATAAACCACCTTTGATATGCTCAATACCCAGGTGCCTGCCCACCGCATCTGCCGCCGCTTGCTGATCACCTGATAATAACCAGATATCAATGGCAGACCGTTGTAAATAATCAAATAATGCAGGCGCATCTTTTTTGACAGTGTCAAGCAACTCATATAAAGCAATAACACGGTAGGCATCATCATGATATTGCGCTACCCACACAATGGTCGCATGCGTATTATTGATTTTATGGGTGTAGGCACTTAGCGCAATATCAAATTCACTCATCAAGGACTGATTGCCGATAAGATAATCCACTGCGTTAACGCGGGCGCGAATGCCTTTACCGGAATAATGTGTAAATTGATCAATTGTTAATGAATGATGATAATAAGGCTCGGTCGCTTTACAAAGGGCTTGCGCCAGCGGGTGTGAATTGTGTGATTCGATAGCATATACCACCGCATGCACATCGACTATGTTAGTGTGCCAAACATCCAAGCTAACCACCTTGAAGTTGCCTTCGGTAATGGTGCCGGTTTTATCAAAAACACAGTGATTGATATTAGCAATCGCCTGTAGCTGATCAATATCTTTGATTAAAATACCGCGTTTTGCACCTACACCGCTGGCAGCAACAATGGCCGTCGGCGTCGCCAGCCCCAAAGCACAGGGGCAGGAAATAATCAGCACTGAAATACCGGCCACCATTGCCGTCTCTAAATCTTGAAAATACCATTGTAGTATAAACGCCAATAATGCGATACCAATCACAATGGGGACAAACACTGCGGTAATACGATCGACTAATTGCTGCACTGCGGGCTTTTGCAGTTGTGCCTGTTTAACTAAGGCCGCAATTTTCTTAGCGCGAAAGTCATTAGCGCTTTTGCTCACTTTAACTCTAACGCTGCCATCAATATTGAGCGTTCCCGCTAACACTGCCTGGCCCACCGTGCGATGAACGGGCAAACTTTCGCCGGTTAACATGGCCTCGTTAATATCGGATTCACCGGCAATTATGTCGCCGTCCGCCGAGACGGTCTCCCCCGGCAGTATTTGCACTTCGTCGCCCGCTATTAGCACGTCCACTGGCCTGGTTACCAGGCGCTCACCCTGCCATACCTGAGCCATTTTGGGCTGGAGATTTAATAATTGACGAATGGACTGGCTGGTCAAATGTTTTGCCCGCTGCTCTAACCATTTACCCAAAAGAATCAAGGCAATCACTACCGCAGAGGCTTCAAAATAAAGATGGTTTGTGCCCTCTACCCGCCACAAATATACACTGTAGCCATAAGCCGCACTGGTGCCCATAGCGACCAGCACATCCATATTCGCCGTCGCCTGTTTGAGGCTGTTCCAAGCCCCACGATAAAATCGCCATCCCAGCCAAAATTGTACCGGCGTGGCCAATAGCCATTGAACCCAACCCGGCAGCATCCATGAACCATCGATAAAGCTGTAGAGCATTGCAATGGCCATCGGCACTGCCAATAGCAAGGCTAAACCTACAGGCCAAAAAGGTGTAGCGCGCTCGGAGGCATGTTTATTATCCACCAGGGAGAGTACCGGATAATTGAGCTCTTCAAGAACCGCAAAAAGAGTTGACTGGCTAAACTCATCACCCTCGCTAAGTACTGTCAGCATGGATAGGCCCAAATTTAAACGGACCGCTTCGATACCCGGTAATCGGCTAACACGTGCTTCAATTTTTTTAACGCAGTCAGCACAACTGACATTGGCGAGGGTATAGTTTGATACAAGCATTATTTTTGTCTGTGACCACCGATGTTCAATTTTTAAGGGTAATGGCTACGCTCGTTAGCATCAATCACATAGTGTCACTATGTTCATACTGCTGATGCTGCTCGCAAGCTTGCCGCCTATCCAGAAATCGAAAACGTTTAGGTAATTGTTATAAGATGCGGGCAAGAATAGACCTTACCCCTTGGGTAAGGTCAACACCTAATTTATTTAAAGATATAAATGAAGCTGGCGGTCATTGCCAACTATTATTTGTAGCGTCTATTT
>JBCBZU010000387.1:0-2797 GCA_039815165.1 Pseudomonadota bacterium | reverse complement strand
TGCGGCTGCAAGCGCTCACCCGGGCTGATGAGGGCTTTACGCTTGGCCTCGCTTACTCCACGCAACGCGGCTATGCGCGCAACCACGCCTTTGTGGGCGAGCTGCGCATTGGTGCGGTGCCTGTTGAGATGGAGATCCCGGAGCTAGGGTTTTCCATCGAGATCGGGGCCTTTACTGCACTGACCGTTGTTGGCGATGGCAATGGTCGCGTCGGTTTTGGTCGTGGTAAAGCCCGTGAAGTGCCCGCTGCGATTCAAAAGGCGATGGAATCTGCACGGCGTAATATGATTAACGTTGAATTGAATGGCGATACTCTTCAGTACCCGACCAAGGGCCGTCACGGTGCCTCCAAAGTGTACATGCAACCGGCTTCTCAAGGTACTGGCGTTATTGCCGGCGGTGCAATGCGTGCAGTACTGGAATTGGCGGGCGTACAAAACGTTTTAGCCAAGTGCTATGGTTCTACTAATCCCGTTAATGTTGTTCGTGCAACCTTTGAGGCCCTAAGTTCCATGCGTTCTCCAGACCAAGTTGCCGCTAAACGCGGGAAATCAGTAGAAGAAATTTTAAACTAGTGAGTGCCAGTCCATAAACTGGACTATGGACTCGCTAGTTGATAGTTTACAGCCAACAGCTTGCCGTAGAAAACTCTGTTAGAGTATTGTAGTTGCAGACTTGAGGCTGCTGTCGGTAATTCCAGTAATCGTCTTTGGGCAATTACTGGTTATAGATATCGTATTGAGAAATATCATGGCGAAGAAAACATTAAAAGTCACTCAGCTTAAAAGTACTGTAGGTCGATTGAAGAATCATAAGGCCTGCATCACTGGTTTGGGCTTGCGTCGTATTGGTCATACCGTCGAAGTTGAAGACACGCCTTCAGTTCGCGGGATGATTAATGCCGTTCACTATTTGGTAAAAGTTGAGGGTGAGTAATATGCGTTTAAATACATTGGCGCCGGCTGCTGGCCATAAATCTACCAAGAAGCGTGTCGGTCGCGGTATTGGTAGCGGTTCGGGTAAAACTGCTGGTCGTGGTCACAAAGGTTTAAAATCTCGCTCAGGCGGCACCGTTAAGCCAGGTTTTGAGGGCGGTCAGATGCCTCTTCAAAAACGCTTGCCTAAATATGGTTTCAGTTCTCGTATTGGAATGGTCACCGCAGAGATTCGCCTGGGTGAGTTGAACAAAGTTGAAGCAGATGTTGTCGATATGAAAGCCCTGTTGGACGCTGACTTGATTAATGCCAATATTAAACGCGTTAAAGTATTTCTTTCTGGTGAGCTGAAGAAGTCAGTTACTCTCAAGGGCCTGGCGGTCACCAAAGGTGCAAAGGCAGCCATTGAAGCGGCTGGTGGAACAGTAGAATAGTCACTCATGCAAAAGTGCATAGATAGATATAGGTAAAAGAGACTGCTATGACGACTCCCGGTGGACTGCTAGGAAATCAAAAAGGCTTAGGTGAGCTATGGTCTCGTCTGCGGTTTCTTTTGCTGGCGATTGTGGTTTATCGTATTGGTACACACATTCCGGTTCCGGGTATTGATCCTGATCGTGTAGCCGACCTTTTCTCTCGCAATGAGGGTACTTATATTGACTTGTTCAACATGTTTTCCGGCGGTGCCCTGGAGCGCATGAGTATCCTGGCCTTAGGTATTATGCCTTATATTTCTGCCTCTATTATCATGCAGCTTATGTCTGCCGTCACTCCCTCTCTGGAACAGTTGAAAAAAGAAGGTGATGCAGGTCGACGTAAGATTAGTCAGTACACTCGTTATCTGACGATTTTGTTGGCCGTTGTGCAAGCGACGGCAATGTCTACTGGCTTGAACTTGGGCTATCAAAGCGAGGGCGCAGCATTACTAAGTCACTTTGTGACCATTGCTTCTTTAGTGACTGGCGCGGTATTTATGATGTGGCTTGGTGAACAAGTGACTGAAAAAGGTATTGGCAACGGCATATCCATGCTGATTTTTGCCGGCATTGTCGCCGGCCTGCCTGGCGCGGTCGGTCAGATGTTTGAAAGTACGCGTCAGGGCGATCTCAATATTTTGCTGGTGCTCGGTATCGTTATTATCCTGTTAGCGGTTGTTTGGTTTGTTGTGTTAGTTGAACGTGGACAACGTCGAATCACCGTCAACTACGCCAAACGCCAGCAAGGTAAAAAAGTCTATGCGGCGCAAACCAGTCACCTACCGCTTAAAATTAATATGGCTGGCGTGATTCCCGCTATTTTTGCCAGCAGTTTATTGTTGTTCCCGCAATCTATCGCTTCCTGGATGGGCACTGGTGATGGCCAGAGTGCTGAAATTTTACAATCCATCGCCGCCGCCTTAGGTCCAGGTCAGCCTTTAAATATTATTATTTTTACTGCTCTAATCATTTTCTTCTGTTTCTTTTACACAGCCCTAATGTACAACCCCAATGAAGTGGCCGATAACCTTAAGAAGTCAGGTGCCTATATTCCAGGTATTCGCCCAGGGGATCAGTCTGCCAAATATATTGACAGTGTGTTAACCCGTTTAACTGTTGTCGGTTCGCTTTATATGGCTGCTGTTTGTCTGATGCCCCAGTTTATGATTGTTGCCACAGGTATTCCCTTCTACTTAGGGGGCACATCGCTACTTATCGTGGTTGTGGTACTGATGGACTTTATGTCTCAAGTGCAGTCTCATTTGATGTCTCGTCAATACGAGTCATTAATGAAAAAAGCGAATTTGAAAGGTTATGGTGCGGGGGGAGTTTAAGGGCCGGCCGCAAGTTTATAAACTCAAGCGACAACAGTCGTTTGCTGAGCTT
>JBCBZU010000046.1:0-8987 GCA_039815165.1 Pseudomonadota bacterium | reverse complement strand
GATACCATGGTGAGTAGCCTTTCCGCCAGAGGCGTGGCTTATGCTTATGACACAGCTCTTTCAAAAGCGGTTCGTAACATGTCGTATATGGCCGGTGAGCTGTTGAAATCAAACATCGCAAAAACAGTATTGGCTGCCACTGCTCTTGGGGGGGGTGTGTTGGCAGGTGATCCCTCAGGGGGAGATCCCTCAGCACCACCAGCGCCCGCTTTACCAGGAACCGAGCTGAACCCCATTCCCGTTCCTGACGATTTGTTATTCACTGATGTTTATAATGGTCTTTCGGTTGCCGATGCCTTAACCGTGATTGACATAAACAGTCAATTGCTCAGTGCCTACAACACCAGCCCCACAAGTGTAGTCACGGTTTACCAGCATTTCCTGGCATTGGCCGATGACCCTAATAATCCAACGGTCACCCACGACCTTTTAGCGCGCGCGCTCAAGGCTCTACCCGCTGGTAACATTGGTGCGGCTATTAGGACCTTGGTAAGCCTACCCCCGAGCATTGTGGGAACCATCACCATCCCCCCCAATACCGACCCTGTAGAGGTATTAATGGCACTGGCACTGGGCAGCCTGCAAGCAGGGGACAATACTCTGACCCTAAGCCTGTTAACAGAAGGCGCCCTGTCTGCAGCACAAGCCCATGACTTACTGATGTACATTGCCGGCATTCAGCATTGGGACCAGGGCACAGCCCTGGCGCCCACAACTCCAGAGAGTATCCCCTTAAGCGTTACCAGCGCCGCAAAGTCAATGCTCGCCGCCATCGGTGCGGCTGACGATGCGGGCTTAGCCCACCTGATCGACGTCGCCTTATATGGGGCCAGCTATATGAACCCCATTATTGACGCGATGGCCACCCTGGATGCCGACACCACGGGGGCATTCCTGACAGAAATCATGATTCGCAGGCCCGAGCTGACTACCGTCAAATACTGGTTAGTCCATATTGACCCAACAAGTGCAGCCGAACTTATTGCCTTTATCAAACAGTTTGCCGAAGACAATCCCGACTTAATCGATCCCAGTAAGATCACAAATTTGCAGAGGATCAGCAAAGACCTGATACGCAGTGGCGAGTTAACGCCCGCTGAGGCCTTACCTCTGCTTATATCAATGGAAGATGGCGTTGATTTCGTCAACAGCCTAAATCCCACCAGTGCCATCCGCCAAGCCTGGGATGCCATGGGCGCCTACGCAGCCGCCCTGGGTGATGGCACTACGCTTAAGCTTGCCTATCTCAGGTTTATGGCTAAACCGGATTTGAGTCGCTCAGCATTTACTGGCTTAAGCCCTGAACAACGACAGGCCATACTGTTGTTATTGCCGCCAGAGCCCTTTAAGTCTGCTTTGCGCCGCATGACAGAGGCAGCAAGAGAGGAGGTCTTCGGGCTTGCCCTTGGGCCAGTAAAAGAAGATCCATTTTATATAACAATGCCCAAATTATTTATTTTAGACCCCCGCTATGTGGATTGGCTGCTGAGTTCACTGGCCGACGAGAGTATGCTGCCCAAGGCTTGGCAAGCTCTGGGCACTTTTGCACAAGCGGATATGGACAGAGATGAAGCATATACCCAATTGAGTGAGAACCCTGCCGCCATAGTGACCTCCGAGACATTTAGCCATTTATCGGCAAAAGGAAAAACGGCAATGGTATTTTCACTGCCGCCAGTGCTGGCGGGAAATGCCTTGTTGTCACTGCAGCCAGAGGATCTGTCTGCGGTCTTATCATTATCCCCCTCTCTGGCCATTCCGGCTTTGCTTGGCAGCAACCGGCAACAGGTAGAGGACATGATGGCGAGTTTATCTGCCGATAACCCCACTCAGCTGTCGTGGCAAGCGCTAATACGCTATAGCGATCTGCATCAGTCCACTGACTTAAGTGAAGCCTACCAGGCCTTTGGCGACGAGACAGAAACCGGCGCCTACTCGCAAGCATTCACCCAACTCAGCCATCAACAGCAGCAAGCATTACTATTGTCACTATTAGCCGTGCCCGACGGCGATACGGGGCCAGGCCTATATGTTGAAGTGATGTACGGCGATAAGATTACCGGGGGTTATGCCTTGGGTGAAGCCTGGTTAGATGCCCTGTCCTCAAAAGAGCAGATAAGTACCTTGTCCGATATCTATGGACGGCTACAAAAGCGATATCCGCAGCACTTTATGGAACGAATGAATAGCCTGGTGAATAGCCTGGACACGCACACAACGGAGGAAAATCAAGCCCTGTTAAATGCGCTGACGACCTTGGATGACAGTGAACTCCGGTCTATTTTTTCTACCATGACAAGGGAAAACCAGGATGCCATGGCAGAGCTAAGCACTACCCTATCTGAAAAACCGCCCCTGTTGTCACTCTTGCTGGAAGACAAGGCCAATCAAGTCGTGGCGGCCATGGCCAATACCGACCCCTACGCTATCACAAAATTTACTTATGGCTTATTTACCGAGGGTGATATCAATCGTGAAAAATTATTGGCTTGGCTGGACACAATGCCGGATGACACAGCCGGCATTACGCTGGCCATATGGGATCAGTTAAGCGGTTCAAACAGCGACAGCAAGGGGCTGTTGGCGGATTTATTAAGCAGTCAGGCGGCAGGTGCAGGGCTCACTGCCGCCGCTTACTACAAAGTCAGTCAAGGCATGACGGCAGCAGAGTTCGTGGATTTCTTAACAGCCCATGCCACAGACGACCAAATTCGACAGGGGGTTAATTCGGGCTCACCGCAAGATGCCGGCAAGTTGCTCAATGCCATGGATACCGCTCACAGAAAAACCACTATCGCCGGCATGACGCCTATTGTACTTTCGCGCATTGCCCAATATGCACACTATGACAATGTCGCCGAGTGGCTGCAATATTTACCCACAAAAGACAGCCAAATTGAATTTTTGAACGCCATTGATCCGGTGATTTTGGGCAGTGTTATTGTTACCTCAATGAAAAAGGACAGCAGCAAGGCACTGATTGGTGGTTTATTGACACACTTGGAAGATGAGGCCTTTAACCTGGCTTTATCGAGTGTTGGCATCGCATCCAGTCAAAAAATTCTAGCCCTACTGTACGCCAACGAGCCCATCGAGAAAGATGGCGTAGTTAAACACGGTGTTACCACCTTGCGCGCGTTATTTTTGCTGGGTCCCGTTGCCATGGCTGACACCCTGGCCGAGTGGGCAGTACAGGATTTAGACACAGCAACAGACTTACTGTCCAAATTAATGACACTCTTCTCCCACGATGAAGACGGTAACTTCAATGATGACGATGCGCTGATGGCAATGGATACGGCCTCAGTGGTTTTTATGAGCATTAAAAACCCCGCGGTCAGACGCGACTTGTTCACTCAGTTGGCCGCAGTGGATTTATCGGCAGCGACAGGGGTGTTAGAGCACATAGTCTCAGTAGCGCCTCAGTGGGTAAAGCCCTTGACCAATGGCTTAGACACTCAGACGCTACCGGATCTGGTGCGCAATATGGCTGACGACTCTGCCGCCATAGTAGTGCAATCGCTGACGGTTGCCGCCAGACAGGATGTAATCCATACCCTGGCCGATGACTCAGCAGCCAAAACGGCCAGCATTATCGACGCCATGGAACCCACAGAAGTGATGGCCACCTGGCGCGGTGACGACAGCATCGCCACCTTTGCCGGTTCCTTCCTCGATACCCTGTGGCCCTCTTTGGACCAGGCCACACAAGCCAGTGCATACCTGGCCATGAAGCCAACTGAACAGGCACAAGTCACCCTTTCCTCCGAACTGGAGTACTTAGCGGATATTATCGCCACCTCCACAGAATCCGACAGGCTGGCGGCAGAAAATACCCGGCGACTGTACGAACAGCAAGACGACTTAAGCGGCACTCAGCAAGTACTGACTGTTGGCGGCTCCGTGGCAGAGGCCCTGGCCGCCTTATCTGATCTGGGCGATGATATCAATGTACTGCATGTGCAAGGGGGCTTGACGCGCGACGACTTTGACACTGATGGCCACTTTTTAGCCTGGGTAAAAGCCGTTCTTACCCCCACCTTAAGCGCGGCAATGGCCCAGCTTGGGCGCACTGAGGCCGAGATTGAGGCCATGAAAACCGTGGTTCTGGCCAGCGCCAGAGCGGGGCTTCAAGCGGGTGTCAATGATCAATACCTGGGCGTAACCATTGACTTGGACGACCAAACAGAGGACGGCATCGCTGAAACCAAGGCCAGCTACCGCTTTCAGTTTGCGGCCAGCACCCGTGATGCCAGCACCGCTAACAGTGGCTTTCTGGATAATTCGCCCGATATTTCTGCCTACCGTTTACAGGATTTAGCCACCAACAGCGTCAATGGCAGCACCCTGCCCCCGATTATTGGAGCAGCGGGTTTGGCTGCCCCCATAGGCCTATTGAGCACTGACCATCAGGCAGAAGTGGATACCCTGCGATCCAGTGCCGATGTGCTCACCTCCATCACAGCCGGCAAAGATGAATTAGCGTTATTTGACGCAAACAATTTTTTCTATGCCACGCTGGGCGCCAGTGGCGATGACCCCGCAAACTTCAGCACCCGCGCCAACCAAAGCACGATACTCTCAGCAGACCGGGGCTTTGGTGATTTTGCCACAAAGACTGAGGCCGAAGACTATTATAAAAATCACGTTGAGCCCCCGTTAAGAGCCTATCTTGAGGCTTTAGCGTTTACGGCCACAGAAATTGACGCAGTGCTAAAGTCCTTTATAGCAGCCGCGAAAGCCAGACCAGAGGGCCGCATCGCCATGGTGGCTCAAAAGGGGCAATTACTGTCGAGTGATTGGTTGACCACCAGTGGTGTGGCAGCAGACAAAAACCCGCTAGTACAAGCCCAATTAGGCAAGGCCAATAATCCCATGGTGGCCTTTGCCCTGGTCTCTGATGACTTTGGCACTCAAGCGGATAAAGCCGCCGAACAGGTAAGCGCCATTTTGTATCGCGCGTCTTTTATGACTGGGGCACAGCTCGACTCGCTATTGTCCGCAGACGAGATTGTGATTCCTACCGTAGTCGCTGATCAATTAGCGCCAGCGCTAATGTTTTCCCAGGAGGGGGACCCTGCTACGGATTGGGTCAATGCCGTGCTGTGGAACCACTCCCGCGCTGATGCCCTGCAAACCATTGCATCGGTTTTAGGCTCTCACGAAGGTATTTTTTGGGATTACATCGGCAATGGTGCCACCGCTCAGGAGGCCCACGCCATGGCGCTGTCGTTCCGGGCCGGGGATGTGATCAGCGCTCTTGAGCAGGCAATCCTTATGTCTGGTGTTGACGGTTTTGAGGCCGCAAGCAGTGACCATAGCTGGACGCTATTAATGATCCTGGCCTTTGGTAGACCAAAGGCCAGAGAACAGGTGCTGGCCGATCTAAAAGCCGAACCAAACCTGGATCTCAACCTGGGCCATATTGGCAATACCTATGCGGTCAATACTGAACTTTACAGTGGCAAGGTGTTGGATAATGTGCGGGAAGCCCTGCTCGTCGCTGGTCGTCGCCGACTGCAAGTCAATAAAGGCAACGATAGCCTGATTATTCCCGTGGAGGATGCCTTAAAAGCGGGTCTACACAATGTCAGCAATATCACCAATGGCAATGTCACCGGTAATATTGACGACTTACAGTCCAATAATAAAGCCAGGGCCGAGGGCTTTTTTAGCACCGTTGCCAAGGGCTTCGACCTGCTTCATGGCGGGCTTACTGAGTCCACTACGGATTTTGTACACACCCTGAATTCAGTGACTAAGGCACTGCGTATGGACAGTTGGGTATATGCGCCCTGGGGCAGTCGTTTTACCTTCGATACAACACCGCGCCCGGCAGGCCGTTTTTTTACCGCGGTTTCTGAGAGTTTATTTAATGGCAATATGGTGATCCCCCTCGGTGAACGCACAGAAACCGATGATCAAGGCAATGAAGACCAGGTGGTACGGCTGGGATTTGGACGCCGCTTTTCCAACAACCTATCGTACCGGGGGCAAGAACGTGAAAACGTTATACCCCAGGGTTTATCCGCGATACTGTCCACTTATTTTTCCTCTTTTACGGGTAGAAATATAAATTTTGATTTAAATGATCTACTGCACAGCGATATGCGCAGGGGTGGGGTTAACAATCCCTATAGCTCTGGTTATCTTAATCCCGGCTACACCAGTACAACCGAGGCCTATATTGCAGTTGATTTTTATAAAAGCGGTAAGATTCGCTTTCCCCAACTTGATGAAGGTCTATTGGGCTTGGACATGTCCACCTACCTGAAAAATGAACCCCAACGAGACGCCCGTGGGGGAAGCTATGGCAGAAATACACAAAAACTGGGCATTCGTGCAGGCGAGAGTATAAGCACGAAAAATCTTACCCCCTGGGCCTTTGCCTTACTGAGCCCTGCCGTTATCGCCCTGCAAAATGGCTTTTCTTTTAGGGGCCACGATATTGGTGTACGGTCTCTGGCCACGGTGACAACCCAATACTTCTTTGGCGACCCCGCAAACAATGTCGGCTACGACAATATTCGTAATGCCCTGACCTTTTTTAATCATTTCGGCTTGGGCCTGGGCGTTGGTGCCTTGGCAGGTGGAGAGATAACGCCTCAATTATTAGCATACACCGCAGGGGATATAATCGGGCTTACTCTCAGACATTTTATCCCTGGCGATAGCCTGGCTGTTAAGATTGCCGCGCAAATAATGAGTTCTTTACTCGCGAATACCGTTACTGCCCTGTTGATGTCCATATATGAGTTGGGCGGCAGTGCACTACAAGTGGCCTATGAAAAACTGCTGTCTGTTAAGGACAGTATTGTCCATATGATATATGGCGATTTTTTTGAGGATAATCCCTTTGGTGGACCTGCCGCACCTGATAACCCCAATGCGCCTGTAGAGTTTGATGATGAGTCAGAGTCAGGGTCAGACCAAGTTGAAATCGATATAGTTGAACCATCAGGAGATGAGTTTGAAATGTCTACTCTATTTCGATCTATTTCAAACGGGGCTGGGAATGTACTCGATGAAGTCTATCAGGCTTTCCTTGATGTGCTTCCAGATTCTGAAAACCTCGAAGGGTCAATGCTTACCTATGATCAATTGAGGCTTATGTTCGGTGATTTTCAAGGAGGAGTTACCCAAGGAGGACCGGCCTCTATTGTCAGCGGTTCGTCGATATTAGCTGGAATATCAGTTGTTTCACTAGACGATCCTGCAAGTCTACCTACTGCGAGGGATTCTAACCCCTTTCCCAATCAGGAGGGGCAAAATGATTTTTTTGCCAATACGCCGACATTTTTTATTAACCAAGCAGCAGGAACAACCTATACAGCACGAATTGCAAATCGAGTCTTTGCCTTTGTTAGACAACACACAAATAATGGCTATTGGGCAAGTTATTACAGCCCGGACAGTGTTGCAGGAACCAAAATAGAGCAAAAAACAACCGTCTCTCTGGGCCAGGGATTTAACTTTTTTGGTAAAGGTATTTACATTTTTAACTACCCGCCTAAAGCGGATAATAGTGATTCAACCAATGGCACCAATACCACCTCTATACGCGATAACACAAAAACCGCCAATGACCTGCAACAATTGGCCCAAATTCAAAGCAATTTAGCGGCCCTCGAAATAAACTATGAGACAGATTTAGACGGCGATGGCTGGGTGGGCAATGTCACCCCTGGCAATATCACCCGGGCCCTGGAGAAACTTGAGATAATACTAAAAGCGCCCGATTCAGATACCCCAGGGGTCGATCTCGATGGCAATGGCACCATCGGCACCATCAGTGACCCACGGGCGGCTATTTACGGCTTGGAACAACTGTTGATAACTGACATTGATGGCAGCGGCAGCCACCTGCACACCACCCTGGCAAAAGGCCTTATTGCGCCCAGCACCCGCTACGATGACAGCTACCGTCGAGCCAATCCTGATCAAGACAATCTCAACAGCATCCTGGCCAAGGAAGAATACCGACTGGGCATTGACTTGGACGGGGACGGAGAAGAGGGAATTGTCACCGATACCCAGCGGGCTGTGGCGGCACTGGAACTGGTGCGGGATAAGGATTTGGATGGCGATAAGGTGAAGGGCAATGCCACCTACACTATAGAGGGCCAGCAAAGGCAAGTGATCGACAGCATGAGTTCTGCCAATGGCGAGTACCATTTACAATTTGTCCCTGCGGACAGTAACAGTAACCAAGTTCAATTACAGATCGTTAACAATGCCAATGAAGTCTTGTGGCAGCCCGATATTTTACTGGATGGCCCTGGCTCACTGGTGGTTAAAGAATTCGGTAATCTGGTGATCCTGGATAAGGCGGGTAACAGTGTTTGGCAAACAAACACCGCGGGTGAGAGTTATGACAAGCTGTCTTTGGCGCTAACAGAAAATGGCGTACTGAAACTCTATAACCCAGCCACAGACAAAGTGATCTGGTCTTCAATTGAGGAGCAACAGGCCGCAGATTGGGACAGTATGCTGGCCTCGACCAATATCACTGAGCTTACGACCTTTATTCAAGACATGGAGCAAGATAAACAAAAGGCAGAATTTTTAGTAGAGCTGTACGCCCAACAAGAGGCGATAGCGGTGCAGGTGCTGGAGGCCTTATCGGCAGATGCAGAGAGTACGGCCAGCATGCTAACGGCCTATGAAATCGAACAATCCCCTTACGTAAAAGATAGGGTCAGTGAGGTCATCAGCCCCCTGTCCAGCATGCTGCAAGCCATGGAACACGCCAAAGCCGGTGCGGTGTTGACAGCCATAGCCAATACCCGCTCGGATGTTGCTGCGCATCTGCTGTGGGATATGCTCTACCCCGATGGCAATACCGAAACTATCACGGCGGTCTCCCCGCTGTTACTGGCTATGAGCTCAGCCACAGCGGCCGCCACGCTGGTGGAGCTGGACCTTATTGCCAGCTACGGGCTTGACCTAAGCTTGCTGTCAGGGGAGTCTCTTGGTGTGAAAATCAG
>JBCBZU010000021.1:0-12074 GCA_039815165.1 Pseudomonadota bacterium | reverse complement strand
TTAAACGTTAGCCGCGCATAATACCGCAAATGATAACAATAGCTATAGCGGAATTGTATGCGCTTGCCAAAGAAGGCAGTAACTTTCGCTGTGCCGCCGCTATAAGCCCTTAAAAATAATGGGGTATTGTCTGTGCTTGTGCTTTAAAACGGTGCGCTTAAATAGGGGTTTAGCAGAAGATTAGCGTTAATTATTACTGCTTTGCTTAAAAAGCAAACAATTTTGTCGGTAAAATTCATATTCTCTCAAAATTTAACCCAGATCAGCAGTTTAGTTTGTATTTTGATATGGCTATCACTATAATTTCGCGCGTTTTCAAGGGCTTGGTGGAATATTTTTATAGTACCGGCTATTCTCATCGAGACGGCTTAGTGAATTCCGTCGTTGACTTAAACGACGTTTTGCACTGCAATTTGTCATATGAGCTTCATCAGTTGGAAAATATCCCAACGCTTACGGCTAAATAAAGGCGTGCCCACTGTCAACACATACGCGCAAACCCTACAATAGGTCTAGGATAAGACTAGCGATCAAGCCTCACTGCGCAGGCAATTGGGTTTGTCACAGAGGTATTTGAAATTATAGATGAATACATTGCAGCAAAATCATAGAATATCTGTCGATGACAGCGGCTCACTTAACGAGTTCTTCTATTCCTATTTATTATCCATTTATTTGCCTATTTGTCTTTTCAGTGCATCATTGGCATCGTTGATTGTGCCAGTGCTCAATATCCCTCCTGCTGCCGCCATGGGTTATGGCGATCAGGTCAAATCACAGATAATGGTGGAGTAAACCATGACATCTACAAGAACAGTGTCCTTTGATGGTATTGTCATCGGTGGTGGCGGTTCAGGCATGCGCGCCGCGTTGCAAATGGCCCAATCCGGATTCAAAACGGCTGTGATTACAAAAGTATTCCCAACCCGTTCACACACGGTTTCTGCTCAAGGCGGCATTACCTGCTCAATTGCCAGCTCGGACCCCAATGACGACTGGCGTTGGCATATGTACGACACGGTTAAAGGTTCTGACTATATTGGTGACCAAGACGCTATTGAATACATGTGTACTGTGGGCCCAGAGGCCATTTTTGAGCTAGAGCATATGGGCCTGCCGTTTTCTCGTACCGAAAACGGCCGAATTTATCAGCGCCCTTTTGGGGGTCAGTCAAAAGACTTTGGCAAAGGCGGTCAGGCTGCACGAACCTGTGCCGCTGCTGACCGTACAGGCCATGCTTTATTGCATGCGCTCTATCAAAACAATGTTAAAAATAACACGGTTTTTTTCAATGAGTGGTTTGCGGTTGATCTGGTAAAAAATCAAGACGGCGTGATCACCGGTGTTATTGCCATCAATATCGAAGACGGTGAAGTGGTCCATGTAAAGTCAAAAGCCACCGTTTTTGCCACTGGTGGTGCGGGTCGTATCTATGCCTCTACCACCAATGCTCATATTAATACCGGCGACGGTATTGGCATGGCTTGTCGCGCAGGCTTTCCCATGCAGGATATGGAAATGTGGCAGTTCCATCCAACCGGTATTTTCGGTGCGGGCACATTAGTCACAGAGGGTTGTCGTGGTGAGGGTGGCTATCTTATCAACAAGGATGGCGAGCGCTTTATGGAGCGTTACGCACCCAACGCGAAAGATCTGGCCGGCCGTGACGTGGTTGCCCGTTCAATGATCCTGGAAATTCTCGAAGGTCGCGGTTGTGGCGACAATGGCGATCACGTGAAGTTAAAGCTGGACCACCTGGGTGAAGAGACGCTAAACGCGCGCCTGCCCGGTATTTTGGAGTTATCCCGCACTTTCGCAGGCGTCGATCCCGTGAAAGAACCCATTCCTGTTATTCCCACTTGCCACTACATGATGGGCGGCATCCCGACCAATGTCGATGGTCAGGCACTGACCCAGATTAACGGCGAAGACCAAATAATCGAAGGTTTTTACGCCTGTGGTGAAGCAGCTTGTGTATCGGTACACGGCGCTAACCGCCTGGGCGGTAATTCATTACTTGACTTGGTGGTCTTCGGTCGAGCTTCGGGCCTGTTTATTGAAAAGGCCTTAAAAGAAGGTATTGAACACCGCGATGCCTCTGAGTCAGATATTGAGGCCGCCATGGAGCGGCTCAACAAACTCAACGCCAATACGGGTGGTGAAACTTCTGCCGTCTTGCGTGCTGAGCTACAGCAGGTGATGCAGAATCACTTTGGTGTATTTCGTCGCGGTGACTATATGGAAGAGGGCGTCAAAAAATTAGCTGATCTTCGTGAGCGTATCCTTAATGTGACTTATGAAGACAAAAGCGATGCCTTTAATACTGCGCGTATAGAAGCGCTTGAGCTGCAAAATTTGTTGGAAGTGGCTGAGGCAACCGCGATTCCCGCAGAAGTGCGCAAAGAGTCCCGCGGTGCTCATGCTCGCGAAGACTTCCAAGAACGTGATGATAAAAACTGGTTGTGTCACTCGTTATACTTCCCCGAAGATAAAAACGTGACCAAGCGCGATGTGAACTTCACACCGCAAACAGTGGATACCTTTGAGCCAAAAGCTCGTACTTATTAATCTGGAGTAGTGGTTATGTTGAAAGTTGAGATTTATCGTTACAACCCCGAAAAAGATAAAGAGCCTTCTATGCAGTCTTTCGAGATTGATACCAAGGGCCGTGATTATATGGTGTTGGACATTCTAGAGTTATTAAAAGCCGAAGACGGTAGTTTGGTTTATCGCCGTTCTTGCCGTGAAGGTGTTTGTGGATCCGACGGTATGAACATCAATGGTAAAAATGGCTTGGCCTGTATTACCCCATTGTCTGAATGCGTAAAGGATAACACCCTGGTGTTGCGACCACTACCGGGGCTGCCGGTGATACGCGACCTGGTTATCGATATGAGTCAGTTCTATGATCAGTACCGCAAAATTGAGCCCTTTTTGCAAAACGATACCCCTGTCGAAGGTATTGAACGTCTACAATCGCCCGAAGAGCGAGAAAAGCTAGACGGTCTGTATGAGTGTATTTTATGCGCCTGTTGTTCAACCAGCTGCCCGTCGTTTTGGTGGAACCCGGATAAGTTCATCGGCCCGGCCGGTTTATTACAGTCTTATCGCTTTTTAGCTGACAGCCGCGACACCAAAACGGCCGAGCGCCTGGAGAATTTAAATGATCCATTTAGCGTATTTCGTTGTCACGGTATTCAGAACTGTGTGTCTGTTTGCCCAAAAGGCTTGAACCCAACCAAGGCCATCGGCCATATTCGATCCATGTTGTTAGCCCAGTAAAAACAGGCGGCAACCTTAAGCAACAGAATTAGGATGGCAATCACTGACGTTTAAAGACGGTGTGCAGTCCTATACAGTTAACCAAAACGAAGCCATAACTGTTATACATGCTTCGTTTTTTTCATATATATTGCAGCTTCAAGCCACTCACTTGAAGCTATTACCTTAACGCATTATTACAGAGATTTTTCGCCATGCCCGACAGTATGGAACAATTGTGGAGCAGTGCCCACATTTCAGGCGGTAACGCCGCCTACGTAGAAGAACTTTACGATTCTTACCTACATGATCCTAATGCGATACCAGAAGAATGGCGAAATTATTTTGACCAATTGCCTCGCATTAACAATACTGCCGCTCACGATACGGCTCATTCGCTTATCCGTGAGCAATTTCGCTTATTGGCCAAATACCCTGCGCCAGCCACTGCGGCCACCGCTTCCCATTCCAGTACTGTTGTCCACGACCACAAGCAAGTTCATGTGGTACAGTTAATGCAAGCCTATCGCTCTCGTGGACACATGAAAGCAAACCTGGATCCGCTGGGTTTGAATAAAAACCATCAAGCAGAGTATCTGCAACTGCACTACCATGATCTCACATCGGCCGAGCTGGATTCAGTGTTCAATGCCAGTAACCTGTATTTTGGTTATGAAGAAGCGCCACTGAAACAAATTATTGCGGATTTGGAAAAAACCTACTGCGGCAGTATCGGCGCTGAAGTTACCCATATTACCGAGGTAGAAGAAGTCCGCTGGTTACAGCAGCGACTCGAAAGTGCCCGCGCCGAGCCCGCCTATTCCAAAGAAGCCAAGTTACGTATTCTGGAGCGCTTAACCGCTGCGGAAGGTTTAGAAAAACACCTCGACAGTAAATACCCTGGCACCAAGCGCTTTGGTCTGGAAGGCGGCGAAAGTTTAATTCCGATGCTGGATGGTTTGGTCAAGCGGGCCGGCACTTATGGCGCGAAAGAAATTGTGCTGGGTATGGCCCACCGTGGTCGTCTAAATACCCTGGTCAATATTTTCGGTAAAAATCCCGCTGATCTTTTTGATGAGTTTGAAGGCAAAAAGTTAGTCGATACCTCGGGGGATGTGAAGTATCATCAAGGCTTTTCATCGAACGTGATGACTCCCGGCGGTGAGTTGCATATGGCGATGGCCTTTAACCCCTCTCACCTGGAAATTGTCGCCCCGGTTGTTGAGGGCTCAGTGCGCGCCCGCCAGGATCGCCGTAAAGACAGCAATGGTGATTTGGTGGTGCCTATTAATATTCACGGTGACGCCGCCTTTTCTGGTCAGGGTGTCGTTTTTGAAATTTTGCAAATGTCACAAACGCGCGCCTATGGCACCGGTGGCAGCATCAATATCGTTATCAACAACCAGGTGGGTTTTACCACCAGTCACCCTGAGGATGCACGCTCAACCCAGTACTGCACAGACGTTGCCAAATTTGTAGGCGCACCGGTTTTTCACGTCAACGGTGATGACCCTGAGGCCGTTATGTTTGTCACTCAGTTAGCGATGGATTATCGCTACGAATTCAAAAAAGACGTGGTGATTGATTTGGTGTGCTATCGCCGTCGCGGCCACAATGAGACCGATGAGCCATCCACCACTCAACCGCTGATGTATCAAGTCATTAAAAAACTCAAAACCACCCGTACACAATATGCAGCACGTCTGGTGGCTGAGAATGTATTGACTCAGCAAGAAAGCGATGAAATGACCAAGCGCTATCGTGCGGCCCTGGATCGTGGGGACCACGTTGCCGATGGTTTAGTCAGCGAGCCCGACGAAACCCTCTTTGTGAATTGGAAACCCTATCTGGGCCACGACTGGATTGACCCTGCCGATACCGGCTATACGCTGAAAAAACTTCAGGATATCGCCCACAAAGCCTGTGAAGTGCCCGATGGCATACAAGTGCAGCGGCAGGTGCAAAAGATTTATGAAGACCGTAAGAAAATGGCCAGTGGTTCACTCCCTATCAACTGGGGTATGGCAGAGACCATGGCTTACGCCTCACTGATTGAAGAAAACTACCGAGTGCGACTCACAGGCCAGGATGTGGGGCGTGGTACTTTTTCTCACCGTCATGCCGTTGTACACAACCAAAAAGACGGCCAACCCTATATCCCCCTGCAAAAACTGTTTGCTGATCAACCCAGCTTTGATATTTACGATTCACTCTTGTCTGAAGAAGCCGTACTCGGTTTTGAGTACGGTTACGCCTCAACCCGGCCCAACTCGCTGGTGATTTGGGAGGCGCAGTTCGGTGACTTTGCTAACGGCGCGCAAGTGGTTATTGACCAGTTTATTACCAGCGGTGAGCACAAATGGGGTCGCCTGTGTGGCCTGACCATGCTGCTGCCACACGGTTATGAAGGGCAGGGCCCAGAGCACTCGTCCGCTCGCCTTGAGCGTTTTATGCAACTGTGTGCTGAACACAATATTCAAGTGTGCATCCCCACCACCCCGGCCCAAGTGTTCCACATGCTGCGACGCCAGGTGATTCGCCCAATGCGTCGCCCACTGATCGTTATGAGCCCAAAATGGATTCTTCGCCATAAATTGGCCACCTCGACCCTGGAAGAATTGGCCAATGGTAAATTCCACAATGTGTTGACCGATCATCTGGTTGATCCAGTGCGAGTGAAAAAAATTGTCTTGTGTAGCGGTAAAGTGTACTACCACTTACTCGAAGCACGGATGGAATCCGGACAGCAGGATGTCGCCTTTATTCGCCTGGAGCAACTGTATCCCTTCCCTCACGCTGAATTGGTTGAGGCCTTAAGCGCTTTCGCCGCATTGGAAGAGGTTGTTTGGTGTCAGGAGGAGCCGCGAAACCAGGGTGCCTTCCGGCAGATCAAACACAGATTGGTGGATGCTCTTGAAGCAACCCACCCGGGCACGGATGTGGCTTATGTTGGGCGTATTTCATCAGCGGCGCCGGCCTGTGGCTATATGTCTGTGCACCTTGAAGAACAAAAGCATTTTATCGCAGAAGCACTGAAGGTGAATGCATAATTTGCGTATTGTTAGAACCATGTGCGGAAAATAAGCGTGTAAAACAGAAGGTATAGATGACAAATTGGATATCTTTTAATATAGAAAACGTCTTTGAATTGTTCTTGGAGCGAGCGTTATTTTTACAGGTTCTCTCTATTCCCATTCAGGACGACAAGGCCGTTCTGTGGGCATTAGGTGCTTACCCATAGAGTGAAATGATAAGTGTTTGTCATCTTTTGATTTTAAATGATTTTTCACTTAAGCTGAGCCGCCAGCTGACTTTCCCAGGTTTAAGGCTCCAACAGAGCACAATAGCGTTTGTGAAAAAATAGCATTTTTTCAATGATTAATAGTTAATAGGTTTGGCATCTCACCAAACCACTGATTGAATTACAGGAAATATTCTAATGGCAGCAGAAATTAAAGCCCCTACTTTTCCAGAATCCGTCCAAGATGGCACTGTTGCCACCTGGCATAAAAAAGCAGGTGAGGCAGTGAACCGCGATGAACTTGTCGTTGAGATTGAAACCGATAAAGTCGTGCTGGAGGTTGTTGCTCCCGCGGATGGAGTGCTCAGTGATCTACAGAAGCAAGAAGGCGACACTGTATTAAGTAATGAAGTGCTTGCCACGGTCGCCGAGGGCGATGCTTCAGCAGCCCCACCATCGGCACCCGCTGCCGCGAGTACAGCCGCGGCTGTTGAGATTAAGACGCCAACCTTTCCCGAATCGGTTCAAGACGGCACCATCGCATCTTGGCACAAAGCCCCAGGTGAGGCTTTGAGTCGTGATGAGCTGATTGTCGAAATCGAAACCGATAAAGTGGTACTTGAAGTGGTTGCGCCTGCTGACGGTGCCATGGGCGATATTCTCAAGGCAGAGGGTGATACGGTATTGAGTAATGAGGTCATTGCCTACCTTGTTGAAGGTGGCTCTGGTTCAACGGCTGCGGCCCCCGCGGCGGCTACGCCTACACCGGCGCCAGCATCAGGTGATGCAGTGGCAAGCCCTTCTGCGCGTAAATTAGCGGCAGAAAAAGCCATAGACCTAAACTCTATTACCGGCACCGGTAAAAGCGGTCTCATTACCAAAGAAGATGTCCAAGCAGCAGCCTCTGCCCCCGCCTCAGTGCCGACAGTGGCCCCGGCGAAACCTGCGGCTTCAGCACCTCCTCTGCTTGCCCCAAGCGGTGAACGCATTGAAAAACGCGTACCCATGACCCGTCTGCGCAAGCGCATTGCTGAACGCTTGCTTAAGGCCACGCAAACCACTGCCATGCTGACAACATTTAATGAAGTGAATATGGGCCCGGTGATGGCGCTGCGTCAAAAATATAAAGATCAATTTGAAAAAGTACACGACGGCACTCGTCTTGGCTTTATGGGCTTTTTCGTTAAAGCTGCGGTCGAAGGCTTGAAAAAATTTCCCGCCATCAACGCCTCCATCGACGGCGACGATATTGTCTATCACGGTTATCAGGACGTAGGCGTTGCGGTATCAACGCCCGGTGGTCTGGTGGTTCCGGTATTGCGCAACGCCGAAACCTTGGGGCTGGCCGCCATTGAATCCGGTATCCGTGATTTTGGCGCGCGCGCGCGCGATGGCAAATTGGGTATTGATGAGATGACGGGCGGTACCTTCACCATTACCAATGGGGGTGTCTTTGGTTCGCTGTTATCCACACCTATTTTGAATCCTCCGCAAACCGCTATTTTGGGCATGCACAAAATTCAAGAACGCCCGATGGCAGTCAATGGAGAAGTGGTCATCCAGCCGATGATGTACTTGGCTTTATCCTACGATCACCGCATGGTTGATGGAAAAGAAGCGGTACAGTTCTTAGTGGCGATAAAAGATTTACTCGAAGATCCCGCGCGTATTCTCTTGGATATATGAGAAGAGGGCTTCATTGCAAGTGACTAGCGGCAAGCAAGGTCCATAGTTTACGTTTAGTGAAACGTTTAAAGCTTGATGTTTAATTCGCTGATGCCTGCCGCTTAAAATAAATTTTACTTTTGGAAATTACTTATGTCTGACAATAAATTTGATGTGATCGTTATTGGCTCTGGTCCGGGGGGATATGTTGCCGCGATTCGTGCAGGCCAGCTAGGTCTAAAAACCGCCTGTGTTGAAAAGTGGCACGACGAAAAGGGTAAGACCGTCAATGGCGGCACTTGCTTAAACGTGGGCTGTATTCCCTCAAAAGCATTATTGGACAGTTCCCATCGCTACCACGATGCTCACGATGCCTTTGCAAAACACGGTATTGGCACCGGTAAATTAACCATTGATGTACCGGCGATGCTTGAGCGCAAAAATAAAGTCGTCGCACAGATGGCAGGCGGTGTTTCCGGTTTGTTTAAAGCCAATAAAGTTACCTCTATTGCCGGTAAGGGCAAGTTGCTTGCCGGCAAGCAAGTGGAAGTGACCGATGCAAAAGGTAAGGTCACTGTTTATGAAGCCGAAAACGTTATTTTAGCCTCCGGCTCTGTACCCATTAATATTCCTGTGGCGCCGGTTAATCCAGCCGATAATACTATTATTGTCGACTCAACCGGTGCCCTTGAGTTTACTGAGGTGCCCAAAAAACTAGGTATCATCGGTGCCGGTGTGATTGGCCTGGAGTTAGGCAGCGTTTGGAGTCGTCTTGGCTCTGAAGTGGTTTGTCTTGAAGCCATGGACAATTTTTTATCGATAATGGATAAGCAGATTGCTAAAGAATCCGAAAAAATCTTCAGAAAACAAGGTTTAGATATTCGCCTAAGCTGTCGCGTCACCGGCTCTGAAATCAAAGGTAAAAAAGTTGAAGTGACCTATACCGACAAAGAAGGCGCAGAACAGAAAGAAACCTTTGACAAGCTTATCGTCTGCGTGGGCCGCCGTCCCTATACAGAAGGTTTATTGGCAGAGGATAGCGGCGTGAATATCGATGAGCGCGGTTCCATATTTGTCGATGAAAATTGTGCAACCAATGTCGCCGGTGTGTGGGCGGTGGGCGATATTGTTCGCGGGCCCATGCTGGCACACAAAGCCTCTGAAGAAGGGGTTATTGTTGCTGAACGCATCGCCGGTGAAAAAGCGATGATGAACTACGACGTTATTCCCAACGTTATTTACACCTATCCCGAGGTGGCTTCGGTCGGCCAAACAGAGGAACAGGTAAAAGCCTCCGGTGAAGAATACAAGGTTGGCACCTTCCCATTCCTGGCGGTTGGCCGTGCGGTGGCTGCGGACAGTCAAGACGGTATGGTAAAAATTATTTCTCACGCGAAAACAGATCGCATCCTTGGCTGTCATATTGTGGGTCCAAGTGCGTCTGACTTGACCCAGCAAATCGCCATTGCGATGGAGTTTGGCTCCACTGCTGAAGATATTGGAATGACTGTTTTTGGTCACCCAACCTTTTCTGAGGCAGTAAAAGAAGCTGCATTGGCCGCCAATGGTCACGCCATTCATATGCCGAATCGCAAACGGCGTTAAGGTATGCGACAACCGTTACCCGCGACAAAGTGCTGAGATTATGAAAACTCTCGCAGCTTGTAGTTTGTAGCTCTACACTTTTCGCCTTTTTACATTTTAACTTTAAACAACGGAAACTATTATGAATTTGCACGAGTATCAGGCCAAGCAATTGTTTGCCGAATACGATTTGCCCGTATCCAAAGGCGTTGCCGCCGCCACGGTAGAAGAGGCGCTTGCCGCTGCTGACACCATCGGCGGTGATAAGTGGGTAGTAAAAGCCCAGGTCCATGCAGGCGGCCGCGGTAAAGCCGGTGGCGTTAAACTGGTCGATTCAAAAGACGAGATCAAAGCCTTTGCCGAAAATTGGCTGGGTAAACACTTAGTGACCTATCAAACCGATGAAAACGGCCAGCCGGTTAGCCGCATTTTGGTTGAGTCTTGTACCGATATTGATCAAGAGCTTTATCTGGGTGCGGTTGTTGATCGCGCAACCCGCAGCATCGTATTTATGGCATCGACCGAAGGTGGCGTTGAGATCGAAAAAGTTGCAGAAGAAACACCTGAAAAAATCCTTAAAGCCATTATCGATCCGCTGGTCGGCCCCCAGCCTTATCAGGGTCGTGAGCTTGCATTTAAGCTGGGCTTAAACCCGACACAAGTCAAACAGTTTACCAAGATCTTTTTAGGTTTGGCGAAAATGTTTGAAGACTTTGATTTCGCATTATTGGAAATCAACCCGCTGGTGATTACCGACGAGGGCAACCTGCACTGCCTGGACGGTAAAATCAATATCGACAGTAATGCCCTTTATCGCCAACCCAAAATCCGTGAAATGCACGACCCTTCACAAGAAGACGAGCGCGAAGCACACGCCGCTTCTTTTGAACTCAATTATGTTGCCCTCGACGGTAATGTGGGTTGCATGGTGAACGGTGCGGGGCTTGCGATGGGCACTATGGACATCGTTAATTTACACGGTGGCAAGCCGGCTAACTTTCTGGACGTTGGCGGTGGCGCCACCAAAGAGCGGGTAATCGAAGCATTTAAACTGATTCTTTCTGACGACAATGTAAAAGCAGTATTGGTCAATATCTTCGGCGGTATTGTGCGCTGCGATATGATTGCCGAAGGCATTATTGGTGCGGTTGAAGACGTGGGCGTTGAAGTCCCTGTTGTGGTGCGCCTTGAAGGCACCAATGCCGAGGCGGGTAAAAAACTACTGGATGCAAGTTCACTGAATCTTATGGGTGCAACATCACTGACCGATGCTGCTGAGAAAGTTGTTGCTGCGGCGGAGGGCAAATAATGTCTGTTTTAATCGATAAAAATACAAAAGTTATCTGCCAGGGGTTTACCGGTTCTAACGGTACCTTCCACTCTGAACAGGCAATTGCATACGGTACTCAAATGGTGGGTGGTGTGACTCCTGGTAAAGGCGGTCAAACTCATCTGGGTCTTCCGGTTTTTAACACCGTAAAAGAAGCGGTTGCCGCTACAGGCGCTAACGCAACCGTGATTTATGTCCCGGCTGCTTTTTGTAAAGACTCTATTGTCGAAGCCGCTGATGCCGGCATCGAATTGATTATTACCATTACCGAAGGTATCCCTACCTTGGATATGCTGGTGGCTAAAGAGTACGTCGAGAAAAAAGGTGTACGCATGATTGGCCCTAATTGCCCGGGCGTGATCACTCCAGGGGAATGTAAGATTGGTATTATGCCAGGGCATATTCACAAGCCGGGCAAGGTCGGCATTGTGTCGCGTTCGGGCACTTTGACCTATGAAGCGGTTAAGCAGACTACTGATCACGGATTTGGCCAGTCCACCTGTGTTGGTATTGGTGGTGATCCTATTCCGGGCTCTAACTTCATTGATATCTTAACGCTGTTTCAAGGCGATCCTGCCACAGAAGCCATCGTTATGATCGGTGAAATTGGTGGCACCGCAGAAGAAGAAGCAGCGGCATTTATCAAAGCCAATGTGACCAAGCCTGTGGTATCGTACATCGCCGGGGTAACGGCACCTCCCGGTAAACGTATGGGCCATGCGGGCGCTATTATATCTGGGGGTAAAGGCACTGCTGATGAGAAATTTGCTGCGCTTGAAGACGCGGGCGTTAAAACTGTTCGCAGTCTTGCCGATATCGGCACTGCGCTAAAAGAAGTGACTGGTTGGTAAAGTGATAGCGTATAGGCTGCAAGCTGCAGGTGACAAGCTACACTGTATAAATAAGTCGCTTGTTATCAGTCAGCAGCTTGTCGCTTATAAAACAAAAAGAGGGCATCCAATGAATAATACTAAACGGCCTGTGAATCTTGAC
>JBCBZU010000173.1:0-5298 GCA_039815165.1 Pseudomonadota bacterium | reverse complement strand
GTGGCGATGATTTTGGGAATTGATCCCGGCTCTCGAAAAACAGGCTTTGGTATTGTCAATACCATTGGTGGACGCTATGAGTATGTTGCCAGTGGCGTAATTTGCCTGCCGCAAGCCACTTTGCCCGAGCGCTTAAAGCTTATTTTTGATGGCGTTACCGAGGTGATTCACGAGTACTGCCCTCAAGAGATGGCCATCGAAAACGTGTTTATGGCAAAGAGCGCGGGCTCTGCTTTAAAGCTGGGCCAGGCACGGGGAGCCGCCATTGTCGCCGCGACCAGTTGTGATTTGCCCGTTGCGGAATACGAGGCCAGAAAAGTGAAGCAATCAGTGGTCGGCAATGGTGCTGCCGATAAGGTGCAGGTGCAGCACATGATTAAATACCTGTTAAGGCTTTCAGCCTTTCCCAAAGAAGATGCCGCCGATGCCTTGGCCGTGGCGCTCTGCCATGGCAATACCCAAAGCCATCTCATTTCGGTTGCCCAGGCAAAACATTTTCGCCGTGGCCGGATGGTATAGGGCACAAGGGATTTTACAGGGCGAGAGTAATAAGCGAGGCCAGTAAGCGAGACGAATAAGCGAGACCAATAAAAAGCTATGCAGGAATAACAACACTATGATCGGCCGTTTAAGAGGAACGATTATTGAAAAACAGGCCCCCCATTTATTGATAGATGTGGGCGGTGTAGGTTATGAGTTGCAAGCACCCATGACCAGTTTTTACCCCTTGCCTGCCATAGGTGAGGTGGCTACCTTGTATACCCACCTTTCTGTTTCTGAAAATGCGCACCAGCTCTTTGCCTTTTACACGGAAGATGAGCGACGTTTATTCCGTACCTTAATCAGAGTCAGCGGTGTCGGCCCTAAAATGGCCCTGGCAATTTTGTCGGGTATGCCTGTTGAAGAGTTTGTCCAATGCGTCATGTCTGATAATGTGGCGGCCTTGGTAAAAGTGCCCGGTGTGGGCAAGAAAACCGCAGAACGCCTGATCATTGAGATTAAAGATCGCTTAAACGACTGGGATATCGCGCCAGCACCACCCGATACCGACAGCGGTAAGGTGGTCACCCTAAGCTCCAGCATCACCGCCGATGCCGAAAGCGCCCTGGTCGCTCTGGGTTACAAACCCATCGATGCCGCCAAAGTGATTACCGGCATTCAAAAAACCGAGAATCCGGCCAATAGTGAAGAGTTGATACGCTTGGCATTAAAAAGCCTGGCGGGATAAAATGCCCCAATGATCACTAAAGATAACCTTCAAGCTGAACGCATGATCAGTGCCGTGGCTCAGCCAATGGAAAATCAGCAGGACAGAGCCATTCGCCCCAAGCGTTTGGCGGATTATATTGGTCAGCCCCAAGTGCGAGAGCAAATGGATATTTTTATTCAGGCTGCCCAAAAGCGCGGTGAGCCTCTGGACCACACCCTTGTGTTTGGCCCCCCTGGACTGGGCAAAACCACCTTGGCCAATATTATTGCCGCAGAAATGGGGGTTGAACTCACCACCACATCGGGTCCAGTATTGGAAAAAGCCGGCGATATCGCGGCGTTAATGACCAACCTTCAGCCTGGCGACGTCCTGTTTATAGATGAAATTCATAGGCTATCGCCCATGGTGGAAGAAGTGCTCTACCCCGCGATGGAAGACTATCAGTTGGATATTATGATCGGTGAAGGCCCGGCCGCACGCTCCATCAAATTGGATCTGCCCCCCTTTACTCTGGTTGGCGCAACCACCAGAGCAGGTCTGTTAACCTCACCGTTGCGTGACCGTTTTGGTATTGTTCAGCGCTTGGAATTCTACAATGTGGCCGACTTAGCCTATATCGTTAGCCGCTCCGCCCGGTTGTTGGGTGTCGCCATAGACGAAGCCGGCGCCATTGAAATTGCCCAACGCTCTCGCGGTACCCCACGTATTGCCAACCGCCTGTTGCGACGGGTGCGAGACTACGCAGAGGTGAAAAGCAATGGTGAGATTAATGTGGGCACCGCGGATAAAGCACTGAACATGCTCAATGTGGATAGCCGTGGCTTTGATCATATGGACAGGCGTTTGTTGCTGACCATGATTGAAAAATTTTCCGGTGGCCCAGTGGGGGTGGATAGCCTTGCCGCCGCCATCAGTGAAGAGCGCGATACCATTGAAGACGTACTCGAGCCCTACTTGATTCAGCAAGGCTATATCGCCCGCACACCCCGAGGCCGCACGGTAACGCCATTGGCCTACGAGCATTTTGATTTGCCCGGCGCGCCCGGCGCAATTGACCAATGACCCCAGTCAATGAATTTAGCCTGCCCATTCGCGTCTACATCGAAGACACCGATGCGGGCGGCATTGTCTACTACGTTAACTATCTCAAATATTGCGAACGCGCCCGCACCGAGTTATTACGTGCGTTGGGTTACGGCAAAGCGGCAGTTATTGCCGAGGATTTGTTATTGGTGGTGCGCAAAGCGGAGATAGACTATTTGTCAGCCGCTCGCCTGGATGACGAATTGGTGGCAACCGCCAGTATTGGCAAGCTGGCACGCAGCTATGTGATTTTTCATCAAGAGGTGCGGCGGGCTGGCGAGGTGTTATGCCGTGTGCAAGTGAAAATTGCCTGTGTGACGACCAGCGGTGGCACTATGCAAGTAACCGCTATGCCGGCGGACGTACAAGAGTCATTGACTGCTTATCTTCATCAATAAGCCCTTTAATAAACGCTGACCAAGCCTTTTGCATCCGTCTTCGAAGGCAGCAATCCATTGTTTGCAATGACTTCTCGTTTTCTGCTTTGCCCTACAGGGTGTGGGGTATTGCAATTTATTCAGGCGGCAATTGATAATCGCGGGCATGTCAGTTACTACCCAGTTTAGAGAAAACAATACACTGTCACATTGCAAACCTTCGGCGGCAGGAGCCGACGTATTGACAGCGTGTTTCAAATGACCGTGTATTCTTTCAACTGCTCTGTTATTAACCCGGCAATTTTAATTGTCGCGTTAATAACACAGGACAAGGATGTCCTGCTATCGGCATAGCCGATGTAAGCCATTGAAAATCAAGCAGCTTCGCACCGTTGCGCCAATTTTCAATGGCGTCAATCAAATAGTTTAGGACGAACTACTTGATTGCCAGGTTAATAGTAAGCAGGCATTCCTTTGTTTTCGTCAGTGCGTGCAGTTGTCATGGTAAGTTGTCATGGTAAATAGTGTGACCCAGTTTTGCTAAAGTCCTTGGATGGCCAAGCGATTTTGTTAGAATATCCGGGCACAACGTACTCCCTAAAATAGATTCCTCAGCGGGCGCTTGCCAATAATGATTTCTCTATTAAAGCTGAAGGCTCGCAAAAATCAATCCACTGGGTGAATCCGTCAAGCAAGCACTGTATAGTGCAGCTCTGGCACTGTGACTGGAAATCCCGCCATAGGTCCCACTATAGGCTATTCACCCCGAGCCCAGTACCCGCTACGCACTTTACAGCGCCTCCAACAGCAGAATTTGGGTTAAACCCATATTAAAAATAGTTTGAGCAAGGCCATTATGACGACACAAGCAGTTCCAGCCCTTGGCGAAGGCGCCACAGAAGGCATAAGCGAAGGCGTAAATGAAGCAATAAGCGGGGCAGCCGCTAACGCTGAGCAAACGCTTTCCATTTGGTATTTGATTTCTGAGGCAGGCATTATTGTGCAAGCAGTGATGTTGATTTTACTGCTGGCATCGGTGGTGTCGTGGGTTATGATTATTCAACGCGCCCGTTATCAAAGTCGTGCTAAAGCCTTATTTAGTCGGTTTGAAAAAACCTTTTGGTCCGGAGTCGACCTTAACCAGTTATACCGCCAGAGCAATGAGCACGCCAGTCGAGGCAGGGTGAGTGGTATTGAAATGATCTTTCGCTCTGGTTTTAAAGAGTTTTCGCGCTTGCGACAGCAAGACAATATCGACTCTGATACGGTTATGGTCGGGACCACGCGCGCCATGCGTGTGGCGCTGGCCCGAGAAGAAGAAAAACTGGAAGCCAACCTGCCTTTTCTCGCCAGTGTAGCGTCTGTTAGCCCCTATATTGGTTTGTTCGGCACAGTGTGGGGTATTATGAACTCATTCCGTGGCTTGGCGACTGCGGGGCAAGCGACCTTGGCCACCGTTGCCCCTGGCATATCAGAGGCATTAATCGCAACTGCCATGGGTTTATTTGCCGCCATTCCCGCTGTATTGGCCTACAACCGTTTCTCGGCCCGTGCGGATGCCCTAAGGGGCAATTATGAAACCTTTGCCGAAGAGCTGGCGGCCATTCTTCACCGTCAATTGCATCGATAACCCATCATTATCCTTCACGCCTATGACTACTGCTTACGTTTCTCCCCCCAAAAAACCCAAGAAAAAGCCAATGGCTGAAATCAATGTTGTACCCTATATTGATGTGATGTTGGTGTTGTTGGTTATCTTTATGGTGACGGCGCCTTTGTTGAATCAAGGCGTCAAAGTGGAACTACCCCAGGCAATATCCGCTCCTTTAGACAATCAAGAGGCTGAGCCTTTGATCGTATCCATTAAGGCAGACGGCACTTACTACATTACACTAGGCAAGAACGAAGAAGCCCCCAAAGCCCTGGATCTTATTGCTCAACAAGTCTCAAAAATTATTAAATTACAACCCCAGACACCGGTCCTGGTTTGGGGCGATACCCGCGTACCCTACGGTAAAGTAGTGGATCTGATGGCGCGCTTACAACAAGCGGGTGCCCAATCCGTTGGCTTGGTCACCGAGCCTTATCAGTAAAGTCTCGGTGAGACCGATGAGTTATATTCCTGCCACCATTGTGAGTGTGCTTGCGCACGGCCTGCTGATCTTTTTTGTCGTCAAGGGCTGGTCCTTGGAGACTAAAAATGAACCCATAAAACCCCCCGCGTATATCAAGGCCACTCTGGTGGATATAAACGCTCAGGGAAAACAGGGCGCTCCCAAGCAAAAGCCAAAACCCCTAAAAATTGATTTAACAAAAAAGCAACAACAGCAACAGCGCCTTAAGCAGCAGGCAGAGGAACAAGCCCGCAAAGCGAAACTTGCGCAACAACTTGCGCAACAAAAAGCAGAGCAAAAAAAGTTAGCGCAAGAAAAAGCCAAACAGGCCAAACTTAAAAAACAGCAAGAAGCGTTAAAGCAGCAGGCCAGAATCGAGCAACAAACGCTGGAACAAAAGCGTTTGCAAGACAATCTCAACAAAGAGCGTGAACGTATTGAAGCAGAGCAACAAGCGGAGCAGCTGGCCCAACAGACCGAGAACGACAGGGCACTGTCGCAATCCTACAAAGCC
>JBCBZU010000319.1:0-3343 GCA_039815165.1 Pseudomonadota bacterium | reverse complement strand
CCGAAGGTTTGAAATGACAGTGTATTCTTTTCTCTAAACTGGGTAGTAAATCTGGAGAAATCTTTGCTCGGAATAGTCAAAAAATTTGTTCTCATTTTGTTTATCTACTGGCAAAGGATTAATTATTTTTGAATCTCGCTTTTGAACATGAATACGTTTTTCAAAAACCGGCTTTTCTTTAAATATTGGGCTTTTTAAAGAAGGGTTTTTGTTTAGTTTCTCTTGAATTTTTTGTCTTAGAGATTTTTCTAGATCAATATCGTTGTTATGATTGGACTGTGTTTCCATTACCGTTACGGTATCGCTTTTTATTACCGAAATCAAAGCCATCATAATATCGCTTACCACAATGGCCAACACACCTATAACGACCATTGCTATTGAGTCCAAGGCTACATATTTTGGCGGAATGGTAAAGGGCTTGTCAGCGCTTTTGTTGTTCTTGGATTTCTTATTTCCCATAACAAACGGTAAGCTATTGATTTGCTGTAGATTGCTGATTATTTTCACCATGCCGGGCGTATGTGCATTGGCTTTGCATTGAATAATTCACCAATAG
The DNA here is from genome assembly GCA_039815165.1 of Pseudomonadota bacterium. GTDB lineage: Bacteria > Pseudomonadota > Gammaproteobacteria > Pseudomonadales > Cellvibrionaceae > CANLBN01. The sequence continues at coordinate 2,784 of JBCBZU010000319.1, read as the reverse complement.
CCCTTTTTAAAAGAAACACACGATAAATGACCGGACATTAACCCAATCCATTGTAACGAGTATGTCATTTTTGATGTGCTTTATCGCGCCATTTCTCGCTTGTTGTCGCTGTTAATTTAACTGACCATTAAAAATCATCTGCGCACGCTACCAGCATTAGCGACTTTGGGGAAATGATTTGTTAGACTAAAAAGCTATTGTTCAAAGCTATTGTTCAGAGCTATTGTTCAGAGCTATTGTTCAGAGCTATTTTTCAAAGCTATTGTAAAAACCATCAAAGCCATCAGCATTGTGAAAGGCAGAAAAATAGTTTTGCACTGTATTCACTCTTACGAGCCCAATAGGAGGCAGTCTATGACGACCAAAGCGTATTCCCGTCGCAACTTCTTAAGGTATGCCGCCATGGTAGCCGCGTCCGGCGGTTTCGGCATCTTCGCACCTGCCCGGGCGGGATTACCGCCAACCCGGTCCATGCGCGGAGGTTCCAATAACTATATCCCCGGTGCGCCCATCGTAGAGCGCATTGGCGGCGGCGGATTTACCATGAGCGGAACCGTACGGCGAGCCGGTGATGGTGCGCCGCTTGCGGGTCAGCGAATACAAATCTGGGCCCATACCACTGAAGGTTACGAGAGCGATGAGCGCAGTCACGGCGCCACACTAAGCGATGAAAACGGCTTTTTTGTGATGGATATGCCGCAAATTGTGCCTGCTTTTGGCCAGCCCCACGCGCATTTGGCCTATGACAGCAACGAATTTGAAACCGTATTTCTGCGCCCAGTGATGCCAAGCTCAAAGGATACCAGCCTCGAGGCGCACTTTGTGCTACAGCCGGTATAGTAGGCGTTTAGGATGCTTAGGTTTGTGCCGCTGTTAACTTGGGCCATTCTGTTGCTTGTCATCATAGCGCCCATGCTGGTGGCGGCGCAAAGCCCTCTATTGGCCTGGCGCGACCCGGTCTACATTACCGCTGGTTTTGCGGGCATTGCGGCCATGGCACTATTGTTACTGCAGCCCTTGCTTGCGGCAGGATTATTGCCCGGTCTGACCCTTAAACGCACCCGGCAGGTGCATCGCTGGACTGGCTCACTATTGGTCGCTGCGGTTTTACTGCATGTCTTTACCCTGTGGCTCACCAGCCCGCCGGATGTAATCGACGTACTGTTATTCGCATCGCCAACCCCTTTTTCTATCTGGGGCGTAATCGCCATGTGGTTGGTATTGTTGTCGGCTGCCATTGCCGCATTGAGGCGGCGACTGAACCTCTCACCGCGCACCTGGGTGCTAAGCCACACGGTGCTTGCAGCAATCATTGTGATTTGCAGCGTTATTCATGCACTACTTATAGAAGGTACTATGGGTACAGTCACTAAATGGATGCTCTGTTTGGTGACCCTTGCCGTGACGATAAAAGTGATCGCCGATAAGTGGAAAAGTCATGTACGACCGCGACCGCAAACGAGGCTTCGATCAAGGGTTTAAGCAGTGTGCAGCGTTTTTATCCTTTAAGGCCTATCCAATAAACACTGACAGGCTACTCGACTACCAGCGATCCTACCATCAAGCCAATATGCCCGGGGAAAGAACAAAAGAACGCATATTTTTCATCTGCTTTTAACACGGATACCGCAAAGCTTAAGGAGCTTTCTTCCCCGCCACCAATCATATCAGTCGCTGCAATTACTCGTTCATCATTGGGCTTAATAAACCCATTGTTTTGAAAACCACGACCCTGGCGGGAAATCAGCAGGGCATCACTGCTTTTACTGATCACCACATTATGCCCCATAATATTCGCAGCCAGGCGGCCTGTGTGTTTTAAGTGAATAGTAAAAGTCTCACAGTCCTTTGATACTACAATGCGCTGAGTGTCAAAGCGCATGGCATCATCACTATTGACCACCAAAGAACACCTGTCGGCATACGCCAGCGGCGTTGCCAGGAGTGTCAGTAACAGTAGATAAGTAGAGTTTTGAAACATGGTAAATTCCTCAATGTCTGACTGAAAATCAATGGAAATCAATGAGGTCAGAGTCTTTGATTTTATTAAAATAGCAATTTCAAAGACTCTGACCCCATTGATATGCAAAAAAATATATTTATTTTTGCTTTTCCAGAAGCAGCTCTGATGATTGCATTAACTCTTTAATAAACGAACGCTTGTTACCGGGATATTCTTTATAATATTCAATGGATCTGAAATCACTGTTTAGCGATTCGCCCTCTTCTAAGGACGATATCACTTGACGATTAAAAATGGCAGGTTCGTAGTTTGAGTTAAGTTCTATCGCTTTATCCAGCATTTCAAGTGCTTGTTGTTTTTGTCCTAAGTTAGCGTAACAAATACCGAGATTACCATAAGATTGTGTATGGTTGGATGCAATATTGATTGATGTATGGAATAAGGTAATAGCATCAGCCCAATTGCCTAATTCCATTTGCCTGAATCCTTGGTCAAAGGCATCATGGCCTTTTAAATAAGTGTCAAGATCAATATCATCATTATCTTGCGTCATTTGTTCAAAATCATCAAGAATATCCTGAGTAATTTTTACAAGATCATCTGTTGGTTTTCCGATAAAAATAACCTGCTTAAACGCTCTGACCATTTCGGGAAGATTTAACAGCTTTTTGTAAGCAATGCCCAAATTATAGTGAGCATAAATAAAATCAGGTGAGGAATTTATGACTTTTTCTAAAAAACTAATGGCGCTATCGTATTCACCATTATAAATGGCAAGAATACCTAAGCCATATTGAACATAGAAATATTTGCGGTATTTT
>JBCBZU010000463.1:0-2118 GCA_039815165.1 Pseudomonadota bacterium | reverse complement strand
CTTGAATCCGGCGATATCATCATGCTGGTTCCTATAAACAGAAAATATACACTTGGCCTAACATCAGATAGTCAAATCCTTTGGAATCCAGACAAAGAGCCAAGTGAAAAAACCGATGTTATTAACTCTACAACACCCAAGCCTTAACTACTTTTAGTTCTGAAAATGACTAAAGAAAAAATAATATCTTTCACTTTCGACCGCTTGATTGATCAAATTATTGAAGGCAGAAAACTGTTTAGTCAAGTGGGTTGCGCGAGCTGCCATACTCCTCAACATAAAACCAGTAAAGACTACGAATTACCCTGGCTCGCCAATCAGATTATTTATCCTTATACCGATCTACTGTTGCACGATATGGGAGTGGACTTAGCCGATAATCAACCTGAGGCGGATGCAAACGGCCGCGAATGGCGAACGCCCCCCTTGTGGGGTATAGGTTTAACAAAAATCGTCAGTGGTCATCATCATTTTTTACATGACGGGCGTGCGCGGACTTTAACAGAGGCCATTATGTGGCATGGTGGTGAGGCGCTAACAAGTCAGCAGCGTTTTTCTGCGCTTAAAAAAATTCAACGGGATGCCCTGATTGCATTTTTAAACAGTTTATAAGGCTTATTATGCGAACACTCTTTTCCCTTTTGGTTATTATTACTGTTAGTGGCTGCGGTCAGAAAACGCCAGATAGCCAATTTTTTCAAACGCTTTCAGAAAAACTGATTACACCTTCTTATCGCCTGCTAACGCAGCAGTCGCAAACTTTTTATACAGCCACCACTCAATGCCAATCTACTCTTAACCATAGCAACTCATCCGCTATTCACTCCGAGTGGCGAAATACTATGGCTGCCTGGCAAACAGTGGAGTGGGTTAGATTTGGACCCATGGCGGAACTGTCACAGCAATGGCAACTGCAATTTTGGCCAGATAAAAAAAATATTATCGGCCGCAAAATGAAGGCGCTGCTCAATAAAGAGGCCTTAAGCATAGAGGATGTCAAACAAGCAGGGGTAATCGCTCAGGGCTTACCCGCTATTGAATATGTGCTATTTGATGATCGAGCTGCTCACATAGCCAGTATTCAGCAGCGCTGTAAACTACTGGTGCTGGTTGCTGAACAGTTAAAAGCAAATACCCTAATGCTTTACAATAGCTGGATTGACTATAGTGCCAAGCAAATCAACACGCTAAATGCTACACAACACAATAAAACCATGACGATTCTTGTTATAAATAGCCTGGTGCAGCAGTTGGATCGTATGGTCAATCAAAAAATAGCCTCTCCTTTAAATCTTGGCGATAATAACAAGCGCATTAACGCCTATTTTCTAGAATCCTGGCGAAGCGATCACTCTTTCAATAATCTAAAACACAATATCAGCGCCATTGATACATTGTTTAATGCAGGCGGTCTTATAGAATATTTGCAAGGCCACGACCAGCAGCCGCTTATCGATAATATCTCGGCTAAACTGCTGTCCATTAAGACCATTATTAGTTCTGATTTACCATTGGCAAGTCTTGATCTTATCGACAATCCTAAAGTCTCACAGTCGGCTATCTTGCCTTTGTATACAGAATTGGATGAATTGCGAAATTTAATTAAAGGGGATTTGGTCAACGCACTCAATATTCGCATTAGCTTTAATGCCAGTGATGGTGACTCTTAGTCAGTCGGTGATGAATACGCGTCGCCGTCAACTGTTATTGGCTGGAGCAGGGGGGCTGGCACTGTTGCCGCTAGGGCTTTGGTGTAATGTTAGCAGTACAACAAGGCTATTCTCTGCCTGCACTGATTTTAATAATCAGCACTATATTTCTGCCTTGCTTGATAGGGGTGAGGTAGACTTTCTGATTCCTATTCCTGCAAGAGCCCATGACAGTGTCTATTTACCTGAATTGGGTCATGCGGTATTTTGCAGCCGACGCCCTGGTAATGCTCTGTATGTCGTTGATGTGAAAACAAAGCATTTGATCGCAACAATTAACTTACCCCAACATCGTTATGCCTGTGGTCATGGCAGTGCAAATGGGCGGTACTTATATACCAGTGAAGCCGATGCTGGCAGTCACCAAGGTGTTATTGGCGTTTACGATAGTACCCAGTCTTACCAGCGG
>JBCBZU010000497.1:0-1682 GCA_039815165.1 Pseudomonadota bacterium | reverse complement strand
GGTGATTTGTGGGAGCGGGTTCGAGCAGGCTTCAACATAGCTTACAGCCTGGATAAACGTGCTGAACAGCGGGTAAAACACTACCGTGATCGCCTGACTAATTCTTCCCGTCTGCTGGAACAAGTGGGCGACAAGGCCAGGCCTTATTTATATTTCATTGTCACTGAGTTGGAAAAACACAAGCTGCCCTTAGAGCTTGCCCTGTTACCGATAATAGAAAGCCGTTACGATCCCTTTGCCTATTCACCCGGCCGTGCATCCGGTTTGTGGCAATTCATCCCGAGTACTGGAAAACGTTTTGGCTTAACTCAAGACTGGTGGCAGGATGAGCGCAGGGATACCATTACCGCAACAGGCTCTGCAATACAGTATTTAAGCTACCTGAACACATTATTTGATGGGGATTGGTTGCTGGCAATGGCCGCTTACAATGCGGGCCAGGGAACCGTTCGCCGAGCGATTCGAAAGAATAAAAAAAGGGGTAAACCAACCGATTATTGGTCTCTTGACTTGCCCAAGGAGACCCGGCACTACATACCCAAGCTACTGGCTTGGAAAGACATTATCGCTTCACCTGAAAGTTATAATGTGAAATTAAGACCTATTCCAGACCAAGCTTACTTTGCCATCGTTGATATTGGATCTCAAATTGATTTAGCCAGGGCAGCAGAATTAGCCGAGGTCGACATTGACACTATTTACCAATTAAATCCTGCTTTTAATCGCTGGGCTACAGATCCAAGTCCGCCCCATGATTTAGTTGTACCCCTGGAAAACGCATCAATACTTGAACAAAATTTAACCTTATTTCCCCTTGGCCAACGTATGACCTGGCGACGCTATATCATTCAGCCCAATGATTCCTTAATTAAGATTGCCAATCAGTTTGATACTTCCCCACAACTGGTCAAAGCCGTCAATGGATTAAAAAGCCATCGCATTATTGCGGGCAAGGGTTTGCTAATACCCTCTGCCAGTAAAGAGAGCGAGTACTACAGTAAAAGTGTTGACCAACGCCTACACAAGCATCAATCCCGTGCACCGCGAAAAAATGCTATTCAAGTCAAGCATAGCGTGGCTCGTGGAGAAACACTGTGGGATATTGCCAAGCACTATAAAGTGAGTACGCAATCTCTTGCTCGCTGGAATAATATGGCACCGGGCGATGTGTTATCCGTTAACAAAGAACTTATCGTATGGCTTAATGAATCAAAAGTACAGGTGATTAAAAATGAAAAAAGAAAATTATTTTATACGGTAAAGCAAGGTGATTCCCTTGCTTACATTGCGCAAAAATTCCAGGTAAAAATAAGTGATATTAAATCTTGGAATACTATCTCACAAAAATATATTCAGCCCGGGCAGCTATTGACCTTGTATATTGCGCTTACTGACCGTCAGCTAATGGCTAACTAGTGTCCGTCTACAAAAACCACAAACGGGGACTCTGAATAGACAAGTTACTAACGGGGCACTTGCAAAGAACACACTGTCATTGCAAACACGCTGTCAATACGTCCTGGTACGCTTCACGTCGCCTTTAACCTAAAAACCGCAGTTGAACACAGAATTTGGGCTGAGAGATAAGGCCGCAAGACAAGGCGTCGCTCGCCGGCAATGGCCGTAGCCTTTTTTAACAGAGAGCCAAGAGTGACAACGCCGTATTGCGGCCTTAGATCCAG
>JBCBZU010000296.1:0-3596 GCA_039815165.1 Pseudomonadota bacterium | reverse complement strand
GGCAGCGACTATGCGTTGATCGCATTTGTGACTTATCTACTCGCTCATTCTCTTTATAAAGCATCTTTGTTTATGTTGGCAGGGGGAATTGATTACAGCACCGGTTGCAAAGACTTAAGCAAGTTGCAGGGACTGAGGCAAACCATGCCTATTACCTTTATCTTAATCACGGTGGGCGCCTTGTCGCTGGCAGGTTTACCCCCTCTACTTGGTTTTATCGGTAAGGAACTGTTGTTAGAAGCGGGCCTGGCTAATGCCTTTTGGGTAATAGTTGCCATTGTTATTGCCGCGATATTGGTTGCGGCAGTTGCACTGACGATGATAACCAAACCCTTTTTAGGCCGCGTGACTGAATTGCCTAAAAAGCCGCAAGAAGTGCCGGGTATTATGTTAATAGGCCCCGCTGTGCTGCTGTGTTTGTCTCTGCTGTTAGGCCTTATGCCAATCTTAGCGCAAGATAATATTGTTAATGCGGCAGTAAAGTCAGTTGCCGGCAGTGAACTTTTATTTAACTTAAAACTGTGGCACGGGATTAATACCGCTTTGTTGTTGTCATTATTGTCTTTGGCTGGTGGTGTCCTGCTGATGTTGGTTTGGTCTTATAGCCGTAAGCCAGCCCAGTCTGTAAGACTGTTTTCCGAAAAATATGGCCCAGAAAAAGGCTATTTCGTTTTAATGGCGGGAATTGCGCGCTTTTCAGTGTTCCAAACCTGCCTTATTCAGAATGGTCGTCTTGGAATGTATATGATCACTCTGATCTTAGCGACATTTATTCCTGTAGCCTGGGTATTAATGCAATCCGTTGGTTGGTCAGGTGATCTCAAGCTGCTGGATCCAACTCCCTACGAATGGGTAATGGTCATTTTAATGGTGGCATCGACCCTATTTGCCATTCTGACTCAGGGCCGTTTTTCTTCCATTATCAGTCTGGGTGCACTGGGTTTTTCAGTGGCATTAATTTTTGTTCATTTTAGTGCGCCTGATTTAGGCATTACCCAAGTACTGGTAGAAACACTAACGGTATTGCTACTGGTATTAGTGCTGATCCGGGTGCCCAGCTTTGCCCGTTTTTCCAGTCGCTATGAAATGATACGCGATGGGGCAGTGGCCATCTTTGCGGGCATCATATTGAGCTGGGTGGTACTTGCTGCACTACCCGTGCAGTGGGCACCATCAATCGCCCATTATTTTATCGACAACAGTTATGAATTGGGTAAAGGTCGCAACATTGTCAATGTAATTCTAGTGGATTTTCGCGCACTTGATACCTTGGGTGAAATCTTTGTGCTGGCGATTGCGGCATTGGGCGTGTATTCCATGTTAAAGCTTAGAGGAACATCAACTAAAAATGAAACCTGATATTATCCATACCAAGCTGGCGCACGCAAAAGCAGATAGCTTAATTTTAAAGACGACGGCTTCCTTAGTCCTGCCTTTACAATTACTATTCTCTATATTTTTATTATTGCGCGGTCACGATGAACCGGGCGGTGGGTTTATTGGGGGCCTGGTCGCCTCCGGGGCTTTTGCACTGTATCTTTATGCACACGGTGTCAGATCATTAAAACAACTTATTAGGGTTTCCCCTAAGGATATACTGGCAACGGGTTTATTATTGGGATTGTTGGCAACCGTGCCTTCTGTATTGATTGGCGAGGTTTTTTTTACTGCGCAATGGTTGAAATTCTCTTTAGGTGATAACCTTATTAAACTGTCGACGGTGCTGGTTTTTGATGTGGGCGTTTACCTCACCGTTATTGGAACCCTGGTAACTGTGTTTACTGCCTTAGCAGAAACTCAGCTGGAGGAAAAATAAAGATGGAAACTATAATGGCCATTGCCATAGGCATTTTGTTTGCGGCCGCACTTTATATGATGTTGCGCCGGTCTATTATTAAATTAGTTATGGGTCTTATTATCTTGAGTAATGCTGCTAATTTAGTCATTTTCGCCGTCGCAGGAATGACCAGAGCTGAGCCGCCCTTTATCGATGAGGCCACAAAAATCGCCAGTACTGCCGTAGCCGATCCATTACCGCAAGCGCTTATTTTAACCGCAATTGTTATTGCTTTTGGGGTTTTGGCATTTTCCGTGGTGCTTATTCATCGTGCTTATGAAGTTGTAGGCACCGACGATCTTGACCAGATGAAGGATACGGATACTTGAGTAATTTACTTTTCCTGCCGATCGCATTGCCCCTATTGGCCGGTGCATTATGCCTGGCGTTTTGGCGCAGCCAACAGTGGCAGAAGATAATTACGCTGGTCGCCAGTGTCATTTATGCCTGCGTCAGTGTGCTGTTATTTGCCGATACTCTCAAGAGTCACTATTTGGTTTTACAAGTGGGGCAGTGGCCAGCCCCGTTTGGTATTTCACTGGTTGCGGATGTCTTCAGTGCGATTATGATTGTACTCACCGGTATTGTTGCGGTCGCAGGGTCGCTCTTTTCAATGTCTACCGTGCCTAAAAATCATATCCATTTTGGCTATTTCCCATTACTGCATTTCTTGCTTGTGGGCGTAAGTGGCGCTTTTTTAACAGGTGATATTTTTAATCTTTTTGTGTGGTTTGAAGTCATGCTGCTGTCATCATTCGGCTTGCTTACGCTTGGTGGTGAGCGGGCGCAAATGGAAGGTGCCATCAAATATGTGACCATTAATTTATTTTCATCCGCTATTTTTTTAATCGCTATCGGTCTCACTTATGGAACCACTGGCACCTTGAATATGGCTGACCTGGCAGTGAAACTGCCCGACGGAGAAGATCAGGGGCTGGTTAATGTGTTGGCCTTATTGTTTATGGTTTCATTTGGTATTAAAGCAGGTGTCTTCCCTTTATTTTTCTGGTTGCCTGCGTCTTATCACACGCCATTAGTGGCAGTGTCAGCAATTTTTGCGGGTTTACTGACCAAGGTTGGGGTCTATGCCCTTTATCGAATTTTTACGCTACTGTTCGTCGGTGATATCGGCTTTACACATACGCTGTTGCTATGGATTGCTGTATTGACAATGGTAACCGGTGTGTTCGGCGCGGCTGCTCAGTTTGAGTTTAGGCGCATTCTGTCCTTTCATATCATCAGTCAAATTGGCTATATGATCCTGGCGCTTGCAGTGTTTACGCCGCTGGCGATAGTCGGGGGTGTTTTCTATATTATGCATCACATCCTGGTGAAAACGAATCTATTCCTGATCAGTGGCTTGTGTTATCAGTTACAAGATACTCATGCGCTCAAACAGATGGGCGGCATTTATCGCCACCGACCCTGGCTTGCCATAGGCTTTTTAATTTCGGCCATGTCACTTGCAGGCCTGCCGCCTTTGTCGGGGTTTTTTGCAAAATTTGTGGTTATAAAAGCAGGTGTCGAGGCATCCTCGTGGTGGGCCACTGCCTTTGCCCTGATTGTCGGTTTGTTAACACTGTATTCAATGATAAAAATTTGGGCAGAGGCATTTTGGAAATCCCCTAACTCACAGCTAAGCTCACTGTTAAAACAGCGAAAGTTGAGCCTGTGGTCCACCGTACCGGTCATTATGCTGGCCCCCAGACCGTCTCTTTAATCGATGCCCGTCGTGGTTTAAAAATGTTCCAACAGCTAG
>JBCBZU010000030.1:0-10614 GCA_039815165.1 Pseudomonadota bacterium | reverse complement strand
CGTGTTTGGGGCTGTAAATGCGACGGATGTTTAAAGCTGAGGTAGCGGTATTGGACTCAGAGTAGAATGGCACTTACTTAAGGCTAAGCACCTGAAAAATATAAAGAAAAGGCAGGCTTGATGATAGACTATTTGCTCCTAGACAAAATATTACCATCAGCAGCCTGCCTTAATGTCTATTCATGCCAAAAATAGTGATTCTTTTAGCTTTTTAACCTACTGACAGGTGACGATTTACTGGATGCCGTTAAGTCAATGGGCTCAAGAGTCTTTGTTACGCCAAAACACCAATATCAAAGACCCCCATTGAAATCCTTCGTTAGTGCTGAATATCAGGGTCAATACCCGCATCACGAAGTTGTTTAAGCAAGATTTCTTTTTCTTGATTGGCCAAGTCTTTTTCTTGATTGGCCAGATCTTTTTCTTGATTAGCCAACTCTTTTTCTTGGTTAGCTAACTCTTTTTCCTTCGCCATTTTTCTCGCCATATCGGCGAGTTGTTGCTCGTACTTTTCGGCAACTTCTCGCTCAATTTGTTCTGCAATCGTCATAAGGGTGTCTCCTGCGGCCTCGTCAATGGTATTAACGACGAGTTCACGTAATTCGTTTAAGGTAGATACATCTTCCGCTACCTGAGCAGAGTAACGCAGTAGGGTCTCTATAAAACCCACGGCATTATCTTGCTGGAGCAATGCCTTTAATAGTGGTCCTAGCTGTTGGTAGACATCGACAATCCGGCCTCTTTGGCTGGATTTTAGCAAATGCAGGGCGATTTTCCCATAGATCGTGCCTTGTACTTGCTCAGTATCGACACTGGATAAATCCAGCAGCAAGTGGTTAAAGTCGGGCATCCATGGCCTCAGTATTTCCCGGTCTGCGTCACTTAAGTCCAGCATATCCAATAAGGCGGGTGAATACGGCCAAGTACACTGACTCATCACCAAGGGTAAAATGGGGACTAAGCGTTTGCTATTGTGCTTGACACGGGTATATTCCCAGACCTTCACCATGTATTGCAGCATCCGAAAGGGCATACTGGCATCCGGGGTGCTTTGATGCTCAAACAGTATGTAGATATAAGTGGGTTGACCGTTCTTTAGTGGGATTTGATACAGTAAGTCTGAACGATACTGCTGCAAGGCTTCATCAACAAAGTGGGTGTTATCCACTTCCAGCTGATTCACATCCATTAACTCAAGCGCTTGTTGGGGAAGATAGGCCTCGAGGAAACGGGCTGCCGTTTCTTTATTTTTAAAAGTGGAAGTAAAAAAGCGATCGTGGGGTGAATGAATGTCTTTGCTCATTAGCGTTGTGGGTGGGAATAAAAAAGGTGCGAATAAGGGCGGACAGCATACTGGCGATCAGTCATTGCGTCAAATCAGAGAATTAGTGTTTAGCTGACTATTAAAGCAATGGAAACCATAAGTTGGGTATCCAAAAGGAGTACAAGTTTATAGCCTTAAAATGGCGGAGAAAAAGGGATTCGAGGACTCTGTTAATAATCCCCTATTTTCCCACACTTCTATCGTAGCAAAAAATATTCTTATCGAATTGCTGCCGTAGTTTCTACCAGCTTGCTATCGCATGCGCCACAAGTCGCCAATTAGAGACCTAAAGGTGGAGAGATTTAAAAACAAATTGATCGAAATTAATTCCCTCCGATACTTTTTATACAAGCCTTTTACACACCCTACGTTACCACTTTTAGGCCGTTTTCCCTCTTCGCTCTCAACCCAACAGTTGCACCCACCACCACAATCCAGTAAAGTCCACCTAAAAATTGAGTTACCTAACGCTAGGGATAAGCATAGACCCCAGCTAGGACTCTGTGGTGGTTGTGGCGCCAGTTGTTGTGACTGCTCTGTGCCAATAGTCGCGGCAATAGTGGTGCCGCTACCCACACTGTGGAGCGCTTGTAAAAAAATAAAGTATTGGGGTTAGCATGGATCTCTTGCGTGCTTGTATTGTTGTATTATCTTGCCTGATAAGCCTATTCGCACATTCTATTCAGATTGATACTGATCGTTACGACATTTACTTTGGCGATGTCAATGGCGATGGCTTTACCGATGTCTACTTCCACGGTAAAGAGCGCTTTGTGCCCATAGCGGGCGATATAGTGATCCCCATCATTTTACAGGCGCCAGACAGCTTCGCGCTTATCCGCGAATACAGCCGCTCTGATCAACGCATTTATAGCGGTGATGGCGATACACTCACGCGTATCAACAGAACCTTGACCGCCAACAACCGTTTCTCTGACCCTGAATTTATCACCATGACAGACAGCGAGATCGCAGGCTTGCGTGCGGCTGTTAACGGCCAGGATTACTTTAGCGGTGATTTTAATGGCGATAAGGCGACGGATTTTTTGCTGCGCGGTATTAATGACCGCTCGAGCAATTTTGTCTATAGCGGCAAAGTAGGCTCCGCTTCACTCTACACCCGTAGAATCATTAATGGAGAAATCAGCGTTACCATCGGCTCTACAGATGGTGATGCGCCGCCACGGCTGTTACAGCACTTTACCAATACCAGCTTTGCCACTGCCAATATCAACACTGCTGGCATTCAAATAACAGATCTGGATGGCGATGGCCGCGACGATATTATACTCAACCAAGCGGGTAAACAGAGTACTTGGTTTGCCAAAAGTAACGGGCAAATTGATTTAACCGCGTATCAACAAGGTGCCTCCGCGCCTAAGCCCGCCCACTTTACCGGCACCAGCGCAGGTGAGTTTAAAGTCAATGAAAACGGTGCTGCCAATTACACCATAAAACTGCCACTGCCCGTGGGCACGGCCGGGGTGCAAGCAGATATTGCCCTGGCCTATGCCAGCAATGCCGGCAATACACTGCTCGGCAAAGGCTGGTCGCTCAATGGCTTGTCCGCTATCGCTCGCTGCCGCCAAACCAAGGCAAGCGATGGCCAAAACCAGCCAATTCAGTGGAATGCCAATGATCGTTTCTGCCTGGACGGACAGCGGCTTATTTTGGTGGAAGGCGCTGCCTATGGCGCCCCCGGCTCACTCTATAAAACCGAACTCGATAGCTACGTTAAAGTCATGGCAGTGGGCGGCAGCACCGGTCGACCCGCTTCATTCAAGGCACTGCACAAAGACGGCTCGGTTAGATTCTATGGTGCCACGGGCAACGCCCGTCAGCGCGCGGGCAACCATACTCTGGCGTGGGCACAAAACCGTATCGAAGACAGCGTCGGCAATGCCATTAACTTCCAGTACCATAACGATAGCGCTGGCCACCGCATTAAACATATTCACTACGCCTATGGCAGCAGCAGCGCGGCCCACAATGCTGAGATCGTCTTTCATTATGATGATCGGCCAGATACCATTGCCGGCTATATCGGGGGGTATTTGGTAAAAACCAGCAAGCGCCTCGAGTCCATCCATATTCGTAGCCGTATCAACGGCAAGTGGAGTGATCTTCGTCGCTTTGACCTTTACTACGCCCCCATTAGCGTGGACAACCCCAGCAGCTTACTCGCGGCGGTTCAAGAATGTGTGGGCCATCAGTGCATGCAGGCAACACGCTTTGACTGGCAGCAACACGCCATTCAACCCCGCTATGTCGGCCACCATGATATTCACGCCACAGACCCACCCAATGGCGGCGATAAAGATATATTACTCGACCAGAAAATGTTTGACATCAATGGCGATGGCCTGCTGGATGTGGCCATTCTCAATACCGATGACAGTGGTCACAAGGGGCACTACCAGCTGCATTATTACCTATCCACCGGCAATGGCTTTGAGCAAGCGCATTTTATTGGGGATGATGAATTTTTGTTTCTGAGAGAGCTTGCGCTTATTCCAGAGGATCGCTACCAAGCCGTAATGAAGCTGCAACCTATTGATTACAACGGTGATGGCCGCCAGGACCTGGCCATTTACCGCAGCCGGGGGCACGGTTACTGGACCATTCATTTATCCATGCCCACCGACAAGGGCTGGCGCCTATCGGCCTCACCCATAAAGCTCACCCACCTAAGCAACAAGCACCTGGTGTTTGCCGATGTAAACGGTGATGGCTTGGCCGATGCAGTATCGGCCAATAGCCTTTATTACTTAGAACGCAACCCCAGCGGCAACGAAGCCGCCCCTTATGCTTACCTCAAACACATCAGCCTGTCGGCACCTCAATTTGGGGCAAGCCTGCAGTGCGGTAATACTAGCGAGGGCGGGTCTGTTGTTAAGCGAAGCAACACCTATGTGATGACGCCCTCTACCGGGGATTTTGATGGCGATGGCGATATGGATTTTATTGCCTCACGCTATCAAACCTGCACCAGCAAGGACGATAAAGATAGACAATCGACAAAGCGCTCAGAGCAATTTGCCCTAGTGGAGTGGACCGGTTCCGGCTTTACTGCCAAGCAAACCCTCACCGGCTTATCCAGCGCCATCGGTCATAACAGTGCCCAGCTTATCGATATTAATGGCGATGGCTTAGCCGATATCGTGCGCAGTGCCGACGACAACCGACAGTGGTATTACCGCCTAAGTACCGGCGCTGGATTGACCGGGGAAAAGGCCGTTGGCACCTTCTCAAAATTTGCAGATACCCATTTTGCCGATGTCGACGGTGATGGCAGGCAAGATGTGATTTTCCAAGACATCAGTGACGGTCATCTTAAGGCACGCTTATATGATGGTGCCCGGTTTGGCCCCATTCGCACTATTGTCGCACGGGCGGCCAGTAAAAAAGACACCCTAGGGCTGGTGGACATGAACGGTGACAGCCGGCTTGACTACACCCGTCTTTACCAAGTGGGGACCCAAAAAACCTTTCTACGAGTACATTTTACTCAGGCAGGGACCCAAGCCCAGCATACCATCACCAAGATTACCAATGGCCTGGGTGCGGAAACCGATATTCACTATGAGTCCCTGGCCCACTCTGCTGCCTACAGCACCGCTGATTTTGAACTTTCCTACCTATATCGCGATTGGGGCAGCAACCCGGGCGCCGCCGCCCGCGGCAGTTGTGGTGAGACAGGCTGTACCAATTTGCCCAAGCTGTCCACCGGGCGCCATTTCTCCGAGTTTGAACGGCGCCAGCAAATCGATATGGTCAACGGCATTTGGGATCTGCCCAATGGCGCACAAACTCTCAATAACAACGAACCCATACTACCCATCAACGGCGCACTTTACGTGGTTAGCCGGGTAGACAGCTCTGCGCCCGCCGCCAACGCAAGCCCTGGCGCCATTCGCCAACAGGCAAAAAGCTCAGTGGCCTACCAATACTCAGGCGCCCGTGCACAGGCGGCAGGGCGTGGCTATTTAGGCTTTCAATACCTAAAAACCATTGATCTGCAAACCAATATTAAAACCGTCACCCTGTACCGCCAGGACTACCCCTTTACCGGCGCCCCGCAAAAAACCGTGACCTTCAGCCCTGACAACAAGCCCATGCAGGTCTCTGAAAACACCTGGGCGTTTGTGGCTCGACCGGCAGCAGATGGCAGCACCTATTATCAAACGCTATTGCGCAAAGCCGAAGAGCGAGGTTACCGCGTCAATAGCAAAACCGACAGTGACCAGCTAACGGTATGGAATCAACTTATCAAGCAAGTGACCACAGCAAACCGCTATGACCCCTACGGCAACCTCACCTCTACTGTGGCCACCACCCAAGGCTTTGGCAGTGATGCCCTCAAACAAGTCAAAACCACAGAGAACAAATACACTGGCGGCAACCTGTATCTACCCTCCTGGGGGCGCACAAGCCGCTACGCCGAATTAGGCCGCTTAAGCCATGCCAGCGTCACCAGCCATCGCAACGGCCGCACAAGCACAAGAACCACGGCATTTGATTATTACACCAGCGGCAATCTTGTCGGACTATTAAAAACGGAAATCATCGAGCCCAACGGTGATCGAGATAAAACCCTCAGCACCACTCACTATTACGATAGTATGGGCAACACACAACGAATCGTTACCCGCGGTTGGAATGGAACCACAGTGGGCAACCGTAGCGCCCGCACCGTTTATGACGACAGCGGTCGCTTTGTCAATGCCCGTTACAACCACTACAACCAGCGGATTAATGCGGTACTTGATCGCGATCAATATGGCTCGCCATCACGGACTATGGACAGCAGCGGCATTACCACCACCCTCAATTATGATGCCCTGGGCCGAGAAACACGCCGCAGTGACAATACCGGCGCCTGGGTCAATACAGCCTACCTGCGCTGCCACCAAGTCAGTTATTGCCCCGCGGGCACGCATTACGCCATCCGTAAAACCCTTGCCGGGGGGGGTCAAAGTGTCGAATACTTCGACCTGATGGGTCGCTCCATTCGCAAAGGCGCCATTGACTTTGATGGCCGCTGGGTATTCGAAGATACAGAATACGATAGGCTAAGCCGAGCGGTGCACAGCTCCCTACCCTTCTACGCCAACACCCTACCCCTGTGGAACCGTACCCACTACGATATTCTTGGCCGCCCCTACCGTATCCACATGGCAGACGGCTCCGTCAGCAGCATTCACTACAGCGGCTTTGAGATAAGCACCACCAATGCCCTGGGCCAGCGCAAGGTTGAGCGCAATAATGCCCTGGAGCAGCGGGTGAGTGTCACCGACCACCTCAATGGTCGCATTGCCTATGAATACAATATTGACGGCGAACTGACCTTTTTAAAAAGCTACCGCTCTGCCGACGATGCCGGCAAAGCCTACCATCAGACAATTGATGCCTCTGCCCCCACCCTGGCATCGGTCACTGAGCTGCAATACGATAGCCTGGGGCGCAAGCAAAAAATGATTGATCCTGACAAAGGCACCTGGACTTACCGCTATAACGCTTTTGGTGAATTAATTGCTCAAACTGACGCCAACAAACACAGCCTTAGCCAACACTATGACGCACTGGGCCGCATGGTCAAGCGGACCGATCGTCGCAGCAATGGCAGCGTCGAGGCCCACACCGTTTGGGTCTATGACAACAGCCAGGGCACTGGCCCGGAGATTGATAACGGCCGCGGGCAATTACGCCAGGTGATTATGAGTCAATCCACTGGCCATGAATCTTGCTACAGTGCCAGCACCCAGCAGTGTATTACCTACAGCTATGACGAGTACGGGCGCGAGCTATCGCGGGATATCGGTCTGCAACAAGGCACACGCGACCTGGGCCGCTATACCACCCGCATTGATTATGACCATCTGGGTCGAGTGGATGCCCACTACGACGTGCTCGACGGCGTTGTGCGCAAAAAGGGCAAGCCTATCGTCAGTGGCACCCGCACACTGTATAACCGCCATGGCTTTGCCTACCAAACCCGCGACCTGCAAACCGGCACACTGCTGCACCATGTCGAAAGCCACAACGCGCGCGGGCAAGTGACCGAAGCGCTCAAAGGCAACGGCGCCCGCAGCTATTATAACTATGACCATGCCACCGGGCGCTTAACCAACCAGCGTACCGATGTGGCCGGCCTCAACGCCATCCAAGATATTCAGTACCGTTGGGACCAGGTCGGTAACCTGCGCTATCGTCATAACCAAAGCGCCAATACCCAAGGCGGCCAGAAAAACCTGCAAGAGTCCTTTTGCTACGATGGCCTTAACCGTTTGATCAAAACCAACCGGGGTACCACCCGCACCGCGGCCTGCGGTGGCTTAAATACCAACCAGCAAGATATACAGTACGACAGCCTCGGCAATATCATCCGCAAGCACGATGTGGGCACCTATACCTATGCCCATAGCAATAACACCGCCGCCGCAAACGACGCCGGTCTGCACGCCGTGACCAGCACCAGCGATGGCGTGCGCTACCGCTATGACAATAACGGTAATATGACCGCCTACCTGAGCGGTAACACCACCCTGCGCTCACTGGTCTACACCACCTTTGATAAACCCAGTAAAATCACCAAAGGCGGCCACACTACCCGCTTTGCCTACGGCCATGACCGCCATCGCTACTGGCGGCAGGATACCGATAAAAACGGCGTTGTGACCACCACCCTGTACTTGGACGGCGTAGAGCGTATTAGCCGATCCGATCGCTCAAGCATCCAATGGAAGCGCTACCTGGGCGACGCCATTTACACCGTCACCACCAATGCCCGTGACCAACAGCAATCCCTCGACCCGCTCTTTGTCTACAAAGACCATCTGGGCTCAACCGACCTGCTGACCAATGCCTCTGGCGCCGTGGTGCAGAGCATGAGCTTTGACCCCTGGGGTCAGCGCCGTCAGGCCGACCGCTGGCAAGCCCTCAGCGCGCTTGCGTTAAGCAACTTTGATAACAGTCGCAGCACAAAAGGCTTTACCGGACACGAGCATTTGGATAAAGTCGGTCTTATTCACATGAATGGCCGCATTTACGACCCTCGCCTCGCGCGCTTCCTGCAGGCAGACCCCCATATCCAAGCACCGGATAATACCCAGTCGCTGAATCGCTATAGCTATGTGATTAACAACCCCCTGAATAAGACCGACCCTTCAGGGTATTTCTTTACAATGATTGTGGGTTTCGCACTGGCCGCTACCAGTATCGGCGGTATTCAAGCGGTCGTCACACTGGCATGGGCCGCAATGGCACAGGCGACCTATCAAGGCGCCCGCCCTGAGGACATCCTTAAAGCCGGTGTCATTACTGGAGTGTCGGCGTATGCGTTTATCCGCATCGGGCAATCATTTAGCCAAGACAGCAACGCCAATATCGCCGCAGACTTTGGTGGCCCATCGCACTACTACCATTTTGGCGGCAACTACCTAACCAGCGGTCAAATAGCAAGACAGATTACCGCGCATTCTTTTGCAGGCGGGGTGATTGCCAAGTTACAGGGCGGGCAGTTTGGGCATGGTTTCTTTAGCGCTGGGTTTACTAAAGGGGTGATGGGTGCGGCTAATTTTGATTATAGCAATCGCAACCGTGCCGTTGTTGCGGGCCGTACGGCTGTTGCCGCGATGGTGGGTGGTACGGTTTCTGAGGTGACGGGTGGGAAGTTTGCTAATGGGGCGAGGACGGCGGCTATTGGGCATTTGTTTAATCAGGAATTAAGTGCGGAAGCGCAGGCTAATGCACAAAAGGCGGATACACAGCCTGTTAATGAAGGCGGTTGTGCGGCTCCAATCTGTAAGGCTTATCAAGCTCTATACAACTCACTTACGCAAGACCAGCAAGAAGCATTAACAAGCGCCATTAATGGTGCTGAAGATTTAGATAATGTTTACTTCCATTACACTGATAGAAATGGTTACCGAGGAATAATTGGTTCCCAAGGCGTTATAGCCCCTGGTGCGGATGGTTTAGTTTATCTAACAACGGATATGCTTTCCCCGAGTGAAGTACATAATTCATTATATATGGGCGCACCAGGTTATGAAGGTAAAGGCTCCCATATCTTTGCGCTAGAAGTTTTTGAAGGTGTTCCATTAAGACCAGGAACCCAGCCTAATGAAGTGACTCATGCGGGAGCATTACGTAACGGTAGGCATGTGAAATTTTTATATGGTGGGAAGAACCCTATTGAATAATGATAGTTCCTGACTCTGAGGGTGTTGTTTATTTTTATTCGAAGGAAAACTTGTACGGTGAGTTTTCCAATTTTTATCGCTGTGACTTCTATTTAGACGATAAAAAGTGGATGACAGTTGAGCATTTTTATCAAGCTTCGAAATTTTTAGGTAACGCCGAATATGTAGAAAAAATCCGCCTATCTAACACTCCAAAGATTGCTAGACAGTTGGGACGGTCAAGGTCAGTTGAGTTAGTTAAGGACTGGGAGGAAATTAAAGAGCACGTAATGAGGAAAGCATTACGTGCGAAATTTCTGAACAATAAGTTTAGAGAATTGCTTTTGAGCACCGAAGATAAGCGTTTAATTGAGGCATCTCCATATGATTTTTACTGGGGATGTGGAAGTGACGGAAGCGGCCAAAACAAGCTTGGTGAGTTATTGATGGAGCTTCGTGAAGAGCTAGGTAAATAAATTTTATGATTGATATTGAAGATTACTGGGAGTTGCTTGCTTTGCATAAAGCTATTATGGCTGCAAAGTTTGGCAATGGGAGCACTAGAGAAATGCTAACAAGCCCATTTTTGGCATCGGTAGCAAAGAAGGTATTGCAGGCTATCGTTGACGCAGAGAGAGAAAAAGGCAGTGAAGAGAAAGCTAAAAATTGGGAAACTTGGAAAAAAGCGGAAAAAAACAGAAACGAGTGGGATAAGTTGGTCGAGGTTATAGAGCAAGGTGAGCGATATCAAACATTAAGTGATAATGATATTGCCCGTGAAATCCGTGACATTCTAAGCCCGCTGGAAATTACTGACGATCAGATCTCTAAGCTCATTGAAAATCAGATTAGGAAAGCTAATTAAAAGAGATCCGAAAAAGGGGACGAAAAAGGGGACGCGAAAAAGGGGACGCATCTATTTTTTAATCAAGTGGCCCATGTACTGGAGCAACGCCGGGAGATCAAGGGGTCAAGACACTCTGATTTCTGGCGGCAACTACCTAACCAGCGGTCAAATAGCAAGACAGATTACCGCGCATTCTTTTGCAGGCGGGGTGATTGCCAAGTTACAGGGCGGGCAGTTTGGGCATGGTTTCTTTAGCGCTG
>JBCBZU010000174.1:0-5267 GCA_039815165.1 Pseudomonadota bacterium | reverse complement strand
CGGCTAAAGCGTATTTTCTTGCATTGGTAAGATTAACATCCGCACCAATAGTGCCGGTAACTTTCGCTTGCGCTTTACCCTCTTTATCAAAGGGGTGCTGGGTGATTCGAGCGGTGACGTAGTCACCATCTTTTGCATTAGCCCTCAGCTTGGGGGGAACAAAAATCCAACGGCTATGTTGCTGTTGTTCATAAACAATAAAATATCCTTTGCCTTTAATACAGTAACGACCTGCCAATTGTTTTAGGGGAGAAAAAAGTAGTTTTTCAATTTTTGCTTCAAGCTGTTGTTTGTCATTTTGGGTGATATTGACTTCAACTCTATCTCCGTGAAATACCCTATCCATCTGTTCTGGATTGAGAAAGGCTTCACGCCCATCTTCCAGGCTGACGAAGCCGAAACGGCCAGAGGTTCCTCTAACCGTTCCCTGCGCCACATCTTTGCTGGCACGGATTTCTTTTTTCAGGCTGGACAGTTGCGAAAGGGCGTCTTTGGATAACATAAACAGATAGTGCTTGGTAAATAATAGTGGCTCGGCATCATAACAGAACTAAGGGCTAATCGGTAATACCGCTGAAAAAATTAGGTACAATATCCGTTGCAGGTCCATAATGCTGTTCATCAAATAGAGACCCGCTAGTGGATGGTTCTAAATTTAATTCAACTGTGTGAGCACCATAAAATTTTGCGGTTTGAAAAAAGCCGGCAGCGGGATAAACATTGCCTGAGGTACCAATGGCGACAAACAAGTCACAGTTTCTTAAGGCCATTTCAATCTCATTCATATACAGTGGCATTTCTCCAAACCACACTACGTGAGGGCGTAGATTGCCTGCAACTTTGCAACAGGCACAGCTGTCATTCACTGAGGTGTCGTGGTTGCAGTCGAAGGTTTGCCCAGTGACTTTACAGCGTATTTTTAGCAGTTCGCCATGCATGTGATAAATGTGATGACTGCCCGCACGTCGGTGTAAGTCATCAATATTTTGCGTGATTAAAGTAACTTGTGGTTTATTTGATGCGCTCAGTTTAGCCAGGGCGTGATGGGCTGCATTAGGCTCTATGCCACTGAGTAAATAACGTCGACGCTCATTGTAAAATCGATGAACGAGTGCCGGGTCACGAATAAAAGCCTCTGGTGTGGCAACGTCTTCCACGCGATGATCTTCCCACAGTCCATCCGCTGCACGAAAGGTTTTGAGGCCGGATTCAGCTGAAATCCCCGCACCCGTGAGAATCACAATGGAGGCGTAATTCATGGTAGAGCTAGACAGCGCTTTTCTATTTTGGGTAATTTAATCAGAAATCGTTTCGACCAAAATTTACCGCTGACCCAAAGGCCATTATGTTCTTTGTCGTAAGCGATACCGTTAGTGACTTGATCTTGATTACTCGCTTTGGCCTGTTTGCGAAGTGATGATAAGTCTATTTTGGCAAGAATGCAGGCCTGCTGGTAGTCAATAGCGTAGATGACATCGTCATACCATCGATTAGCCCAGATAACTTCATCAACGTACTCAAGCTCATTAATTAAGTCCAGCCCCTGAATCTCTACCACCTTGTTGATACGGAAGTCATTCTTATCTCTAAATAGCAGTTGATTACTACCATTGCTCATAATAAGCTCAGCACCATTGTCAGTTAGCCCCCAGCCTTCGCCTTTATAAGGTAGTTTACCTTTGGGTTTTAGCGTATTTTTATCAAAAAGAAAAAGTGTGTTTTCTTTCCAGCTCAGCAAATAAAGCGTATTGTCTAGAATTGTTAAACCTTCGGCAAAAATATTCGCAGCCAGAGTGTAACGTTTACGTTTATGGGCGTTCTGCTTTACTAGAAAAGAACGCTTATAAAGCCCGCTGCTGACATAAAAGGTATTGTCTTCTTTGTATAAACCTTGGGTAAACCAACTGGAATCATAGGCCGCTTCTGCGATGACATCGGGATTAAGCGGAGGCGGGGTGTGCTTCTCTAATGCTTGAGTTAGCGCATGGCTGAGTATTAGCAAAAGGAATAAAAAAGACGGCAGTATCGATTTCACAAATACAGATGCTCTAATGCTGAGGCATCAGTGTAAAATAATCTTTAGGGTGTTGCTAGTGCTCAGTATCGTCATCTTCCTCGATTTTCGATTGCTCCCTGGACAGTACAAATTGCACTGCATGCTTAACCGCCTGCTCGACCTTTTTAGTGATCTCTTCATGCTCTACAGGAGACATATAAAAACTCATGTCGACATCGTGGCGAATATAGCGCGGGGGTAAGTGGTTAAGGGCAACACAGGATACATCAGATAAGAACTCATAGTCATTATTGGCGCGAGGCTCTTGTGCGATAATGGCTTCAGTGACCAGGCGCTCATAGTAGTTGTGAACACTGCTTGAGTCGTAAGTACTGCTGGTGCTAGGGGGGCGACGGCGGCCGAGTAGCATAGTCGTGGTCTCCTGATCATTGTTGAACTAAGTATAGTTGCTAATTGCCAAACTGCATCCCCAGCTAGAAATTAGTGTCTCTACAGAAACGAGAGCGCTGAATCAGCAAGCTGACAGTTCACCGCAACAGCCTGATTGACACTGTTTTAGCCAAGGCCGCATCCTGTAATCTATGGTTATCACAGCTATTACTTAGTCTTTGCACGAACAATACGCCGAATAATAAAGCGTGCGGGATTCACCGAGTCCACCACCGTTTGTGAGCAGGGCGGCGGCTCACCGGCTATCCGATGGGCGATGATTGCGCCCGCCAGTGGAGTGTAGTTTAGGCCTTTTGAACCATGGGCTACGTTAAGGTAGAGGTGGCGGTGATATTGTCCCTGTTTGTTGATGAGTTGTTTGGCGTTATGCGAAAAACCCAAAAAATCACTCTCAAAAGCACGGATATCCGGTAGCGATCCAACCAATGGTAAATAGTCAGGCGAGGTACAGCGAAAGCCCACTCTTCCTCCCAGTATGGCGGGGTGCTTAACTTGCGGTAAAACCCGTTGTAAATGTGCCAAGTTATCACGATGATCCTGGTCGGAAAGCGCGGTATTAAAATTGTTGAGGTTAAAACTGGCGCCAATGGCGTGAAAGGGCAGCCGATTTTCATCTTGAGTGAGAGGAGAAATATACCCTCGGGCGCAAATATTCGTATTTAATGGCTTAAGTACAGGGTCTTTGGCAATATAAGTAATCTGGCCGCGTATTTTTTTAGTTGGCAGCCACAGGCTTTGTTCAAATTGCTGAGCGTCTCCAGCATTGGCGATCACAACCGCATCGAAAGTTTGTTGCCATTGCTGAGAATGTTGTTGGCCATTCAGGCTCCACTGCTCACTGGATTTTAAAAAATCTAGCTTCTCGACACTGGTGTGGGTCAGCAGTTTGATATTCGGGCTTTGAGTGAGCCATCGACATACGGCGGTCGGATTTAACCAGCCGCAAAAGGGAAAAAACAGAGCGGACTGATTGAGTGCAAGACCTGCCTGTTCACTGGCTTGCTGCGGGTTGAGTAAGCGTACAAAAGGACTGTTGCCAAAGGTCTGGGCGATTTGCTGATTAATTGATAGTATTTTTTCATCATGACCTAGTTGTAAAACCCCATTGTTTTGCCCTGAGTAAGGGTGTGCTTGCCAAAAATCCCGATACATTTCCTGGGCTAACAATAGCGCCGCTAAGTTAAATTCACCGAGCTTGCCCTGATCGGCAGAGAGTTTCGAGTAGAGAATACCCTGAGGGTTGCCGGAGCCTTCGTTAGCGAGCCTGCAATGGCGGTCGATTACGCTGACCT
The DNA here is from genome assembly GCA_039815165.1 of Pseudomonadota bacterium. Classification (GTDB taxonomy): domain Bacteria; phylum Pseudomonadota; class Gammaproteobacteria; order Pseudomonadales; family Cellvibrionaceae; genus CANLBN01. Next base: position 1,508 of record JBCBZU010000174.1, on the reverse strand, counting down.
TAAAGCCTTTTTTTGCCAGTGCATAGGCGCTATGGCAGCCTGCCAGGCCAGCGCCAATAATGGCTATATGGCTGGTTTGCGCTAGCGCCTGGAAGTTATCGACCTGAGTCCAGTGGAATACAGTTTTTTTGTTTGCTTTTTTGTTTTCATTTTTGTTGTTAGATGTCGGCGTAAATTTACCGCAGAGCATGTCGCGTTTTTTGCCAAAGCCGGGTACTTTTTTCACTTCAAAACCACAGTCTTGCAAATGTCGCTTGACCTGACCTGCTGCTGTAAAGGTAGCGAAGGTTGTGTGCTTGCGACTGAGTGCCGCTAGGGTTTTACATAAAGGCAAAGACCACATATCAGGGTTTTTGGCCGGTGCAAAACCATCTAAAAACCATGCATCGACACCGTGCCAATAAGCTACCGGTTTACCTTGTTGAGGGTGGTGTTCACCCAGTTGCGCAGCTAAGCCTTGAGTGGCATCACCGACAAGCAAAGTGAGGTGGATATTGTTGCGCTTAAAGTAGAGGGTGACAGCACTACCACGATCACATAAGCTGCGCTTATACCAGCGCAGTAGCGGATCACTATAGCGATTTAATTCTGGCCAAAGTTGAAGTGAACGGGCCAATTGTTCGGGGCTTAGGGGATGTTTTTCAGTAGAAATATAGTGCAAGCGTGCGGCAGTGGCGGCACATTGATCCCATTGTTGCCAGCAGGCAAGAAAATTTAAGCCGGTGCCAAAGCCGGTTTCTCCAACCACAAAATGTTCACCGGCAGTGAGTTGTCTGAAGCGTTGCTCCAGTTGGTTATGTTGCTGAAATACATAGCGACTCTCTTGTAATCCATCCGCTTTTGAAAAATATACATCGTCAAAATGCATAGACACCGGTTGACCATTTTCATCCCAGTGGACACTGTCTGTCATGATTAGGGGCACCTCTAAGTATTGGGCTTTTCCCAGCGTCTGGCGATTGTCTGGCTATATACTACCCAGTTTAGAGAAAAGAATACACTGTCATTTCAAACCTTCGGCGGCAAGAGCCGACGTAGAGCGTACCAGGACGTATTGACAGCGTGTTTGAAATAACAGTGTATCTTTTCAAGTGCCCCGTTAGTCAGTTATTTTCATATGTATTTTAAGCTGCTCACACCAGGTGGCGATACGCTCATCGGTTTGATCAAATTGATTTTCATCATCTAAGGCCAGACCTACAAAATGGCTATGATCTTCCGTTAATGCCTGGGAGCCCGTAAAGCTATAGCCTTTATTAGGCCAGTAACCGATGACCTTTGCTCTTTTGAGCACTATCTTATTGTGTAAATAACCCATGGCATCGAGAAACCACTCTGCATACCCTATTTGATCCCCAAGTCCAAACAGAGCAATGGTTTTATCTTCTAAATCAAGGCAATCAATATCGTCCCAACAATCTTCCCAGTCTTCTTGAAGCTCTCCGTAATCCCAAGTGGGTATACCTAAAATCAGCTGCTGATAATTTTCCAGTTCACTTAAAGGGGTG
>JBCBZU010000246.1:0-4238 GCA_039815165.1 Pseudomonadota bacterium | reverse complement strand
CGCCGGCATTAAACGGTGTCCCACAACGGGCATCATCAGTGTTTGAATATCATCTGGCAACAGATGTTTACGACCATGAATCATTGCCCAGGCTTTGGCACAGTGCAACCAAGCCAATGCCGCCCGCGGCGATAAACCATGGCTAAACTCTGCGGATTCACGGGTAGAGGCGAGGAGGCGCTGTAGATAATCGAGCACTTGTGGGCTAGCGGTAATTTTACCAACGGTCTGCTGAATGGTTTCGAACTGTTTAATATTGACGACTGTTGATAGCTCAGCCAGGACACTTTTGGGGTCAACGCCTTCTAGCAGCTCTCGCTCTGATTGAGGATCGGGATAGCCCAAAGAAATTCTCATCATAAATCGGTCGAGCTGAGATTCTGGTAATGGAAAGGTTCCGGTTTGGTGCTGAGAATTTTGTGTCGCAATAACAAAAAAGTGTTCATCCAGTGAACGCGTTACACCATCAACCGTTACCTGGCTTTCTGACATTGCTTCCAGCAGCGCACTCTGGGTTTTGGGTGAAGTCCGATTGATTTCATCAGCCAATAGGATTTGAGTAAATACCGGCCCAGGTCGAAATTCAAACTCGTTGGTCTTGGGATTAAAAATAGAGACACCGACTACGTCCCCAGGCAACAAATCACTGGTAAATTGTACTCGCTGAAATGATAGACCCAAGACTTTTGCCAAACCGTGTGCCAAGGTGGTTTTGCCCATACCCGGAAGATCTTCGATTAATAAGTGGCCTCTGGCTAACATGCAGGCAATGGCCAGTTTTACGCACTTTTCTTTACCTAACAGAATGCGGTTTAAGGAGTAAGTCATAGAGGTAATGATATCGGGAATGGTTTTTGTGGTCATAAAGCATTACTGCGGCAGTTTAATCAAATAAAGTATAGTCGATGGCCGACCCTAAAGTGCGGAATCAGTCTAAAGTGGCATAGTTGAAATAAGGCATTTCTGTGACTAACGAGGCACTCACGCAGGACACAGCGAATCCCATGGGCAAGGTGAGTCGCAATGGCAGGCACAGAACCATCCCTTTTGTTATATCAATTTATACTAATTCAGCGCTAATCAGTCGGCCCTGAAAAGTGCCCACGGGTTTTCATTGAAAGAATCCAGGATTCCCAGGACAATTTTCGGCTAGACAATAGCTGCTAAGCTGCGATTTATAGGCTAACAGCCAAACTGAGAAGGAGGCAGTGCCAGAGAAGCTTACCCCAGCCCTCGTTCAAGATCACCAATAATATCTTTTACACTCTCAAGTCCAACCGCAACGCGAATAAGATTATCGCTAATGCCGGCCTGGATTTTTTCTTCATCGGATAAACGTCCATGGGTGGTGGTGCCCGGATGCACTATGGTGGTTTTGGCATCGCCAAGATTGGCGGTAACGGATAATATCTTAGTGGCATCAATCACTTTCCAGGCTTCATCACGTCCACCTTTTACCCTAAACGATAATACGCCACCGAAGGCACTTTGCTGCTTGCGCGCCAGCAAATGGCCTTCGTGTGAAGGCAGGCCACAGTAAAAGACCTGCTCGACTTTAGAGTGTTCATTTAACCACCAGGCGACTTCCAGGGCGTTCACCGAATGTTTTTCCATGCGCAAGCTTAGGGTCTCTAAGCTTTTAAGAAATATCCATGCGTTAAAAGGACTCATGCACGGACCACAGGTGCGAATAAAACCGAGTATTTCGTCTATATGCTGTGCACTACCCACGGCGACACCGCCTAAACAGCGGCCCTGGCCATCAAGATACTTGGTCGCTGAGTGAATAACAATGTCTGCCCCTAAATCCAGAGGACGCTGTAAGGCTGGCGTACAAAAACAATTATCCACGATTAATAAACAGTCATTTGACTGTGCCAGAGTAGACAGCTTATGAACATCAGCCACTTCACATAGCGGGTTCGACGGTGTTTCCAGATAAAAGGCTTTGGTATTGGGTTTGATCGCCTGCTCCCAGGCATGGAGCTCGCTAATGCCGACAAAGGTAACATCAATACCGAATTTTTGCAGATACTTGGTAAACATCACGGTAGTGGTACCGAAGACACTACGCGAACACACCACGTGATCACCGGCACCTAACAAGGCCATAAAGGTACTCAAAATAGCCGACATACCAGAGGCAGTGGCAATGGCACTCTCGCCCCCTTCCATCGCGGCAATGCGATCTTGAAAAGTCCGCACAGTCGGATTGGTGTAGCGAGAATAAACATTACCTTCGTCATCGCCTGAGAATCGGTCAGCCGCTTGTTGTGCGGATTCGAACACATAACTTGATGTGGTAAAGATAGGCTCGCAGTGCTCACCTTCATGGCTGCGCGCAACTCCAGCCCGCACCGCCAGAGTCTCCAGACCGAGTGTTGATTCATTATTTTCAATCGAATTTTTTTTATCGTCAGTCACAATAATTTCTTTATAAGTGAATGCAAGCCAGGATATTGCAGATATTCATTTCTTACATGTCAGTTAATTTTCAAAAAACTTTACACTTGTCTGTTGTAATTTATAGCTCGCAGCTATGCCTTTAACCCCCAGCAGCATCGTTATGAATACCTATTACGTTTGTATTATCCAAGTCCAACTCTCTTTGTTTATTTTGCTGGGAATCGTTGCGTGCGGCATCTAACTTATCAAGATAAGCCTGATCCACATCATCTGTAACATAATCTCCATCAAATACGGCGCTATCGAAACGGCTGATTGCGGAATTACCTTCAGCAGATGCGGCAATTAGATCGTTAATATCCTGGTAGATTAGCCAATCGGCGCCAATTTCTTTAGCCACTTCTGCATCGCTGCGCCCGTAGGCAATCAGCTCTTGTGCGGAAGGCATATCGATACCGTATACATTAGGGTATTTTACCGCTGGTGCCGCTGATGCCATATAGACTTTTCTGGCGCCGGCTTCCCGAGCCATTTGAATAATTTGCTCACTTGTCGTGCCGCGGACAATGGAATCATCCACCAGCAAAACGTTTTTATCTTTAAACTCTAAACCAATGGTATTCAATTTTTGTCGCACTGATTTTTTGCGCTGTTGTTGACCCGGCATAATAAAGGTACGGCCAATGTAGCGATTTTTCATTAAGCCCTCACGGAATTTAACGCCGAGATCATACGCAAGCGCTTGACCGGATACTCGACTACTATCAGGAATGGGAATCACGACATCAATATCGTGATCAGGCCGCTCGCGCAAAATTTTGGCCGCTAACTTTTCGCCCTGGCGCAAACGGGCTTTATAGACAGAGATCCCATCCATAATAGAATCTGGTCGAGCAAAATATACATGCTCAAAAATGCAGGGGGATGCCTGGGTTTTTGCCGCACAGACGCGAGTATGCAGCTCACCATCAGTGGTAATATAAATCGCTTCACCAGGTTTTACGTCGCGAATCAGGTTAAAGCCGAGCACATCCAGGGCAACGCTTTCTGATGCAATCATATATTCAGGACCGGTAATGGTATCGCGCTTGCCAAAGACTAAAGGACGAATACCATTTGGATCTCTAAAGGCAACCAAGCCGTAGTCAGCCACCAGGGTTACCACCGCATAACCACCGCGAACACGCTGGTGCACGCCTTCAACCGCGCGAAAAAAATCTTCCTCTGAGGCTTTTAACTTGCCAAGTTTATGGAGTTCTTGAGCAAAGACATTGAGCAATACCTCTGAGTCAGAATCGGTGTTCATATGGCGTAAGTCGTCTCGATACAGCTGGGCTCTTACGCCATCGGTATTGGTTAAATTGCCGTTGTGGGCCAAGGCAATACCGTAAGGCGAGTTCACATAAAAGGGCTGCGCCAGTGCAGGACCAGAGCTACCCGCTGTGGGATAACGTACGTGACCGATGCCGTAATTACCTAACAAACGACGCATATGCCGCGTGTGGAATACATCTCGAACCAGACCATTGGCTTTTTGCTGAGCAACCCTGCCCTGATCACAGGTGACGATACCCGCCGCATCCTGGCCGCGGTGTTGCAACATCGTCAATGCGTCATAGAGATGCAAATTGACATCACTCTTACCAACAATACCCACTAAACCACACATGTATACTACCTCACCTCACTCACCATTGTTGACAACAATACTTGCCTATTACTATTCAATCTAAACCAGCAATTAAATAGTTGATCTACGCTTTTAATACGGGCGCGTCTAAACACTAGACTTTGTCTTAGCTATAGTGCCCTTTATAAATAATGCCATCTAT
>JBCBZU010000297.1:0-3586 GCA_039815165.1 Pseudomonadota bacterium | reverse complement strand
TTTCGCTTGATCGTTAACAATGGTGCCAATGCGGGACAGACTGTCTTTCACCTTCATCTGCACATCCTTGCGGGTAAAGCCTTTAAAGAAGGTATGGTATAATCTCTGGCTTTTTTTAAATCACTCATTAATTTAATACGTTATGAGCAGCACACTGACCAGTGCAGAAATCCGCGAAGCTTTTCTGCATTTCTTTGAAACCAAAGGCCACACACGTTTGCCAAGCAGTTCACTGGTGCCTGCCAATGACCCTACCTTACTGTTCACCAACGCAGGGATGGTGCAATTCAAAGACGTATTTCTGGGTTCAGACAAGCGCGACTATGTGCGAGCCACCACTTCTCAGCGCTGCGTTAGGGCGGGTGGCAAGCACAACGATTTAGAAAATGTGGGATACACCGCTCGCCACCACACCTTTTTTGAAATGCTCGGTAATTTCAGTTTTGGTGATTATTTTAAGCGCGATGCCATTCATTATGCCTGGGAGTTTTTAACCTCATCCGACTGGTTAGGTATTCCCGCCGATAAACTCTGCGTAACAGTGTACCAAGAAGATGACGAAGCCTACGATATTTGGGCCACTAAAGTAGGCGTGCCCGCAGAGCGAATCATTCGTATTGGCGACAAGGGTGAGCAATACCAATCCGATAATTTTTGGGCAATGGGCGATACCGGCCCCTGTGGTCCTTGCACCGAAATTTTTTATGACCATGGCGAACACATATGGGGAGGACCGCCCGGCTCACCAGAAGAAGACGGCGACCGCTTTATTGAGATTTGGAATCTGGTCTTTATGCAGTACAATCGCAGTGCAGACGGCGTGATGAATCCGCTACCCAAACCCTCGGTAGATACCGGTATGGGTTTAGAGCGAATTGCTGCCGTGATGCAGCAGGTGCACAGCAACTACGAAATTGACCTCTTCCAAAATCTATTGGCGGCGTCGGCAACACTAATTGATCCCAACGATAAAGATGATAAGTCACTGCGGGTTATTGCCGATCATATTCGCTCTTGTGCTTTTTTAATTGTGGATGGCGTGTTGCCAGCCAACGAAGGCCGTGGTTATGTATTGCGTCGAATCATTCGCCGTGCCGTACGCCATGGCCATAAGTTGGGTCAAGAGGATGCTTTCTTCTATAAATTAGTGGCGGCTCTCGTACACGAGATGGGTCAGGCTTACCCGGAATTGGTAAAGCACCAGGCACAAGTGGAAAAGGTATTGTTGGCAGAAGAACAACAATTTGCAAAAACCCTGGAAAAAGGCTTAGCCGTACTGGCGTCATCCTTAGCTGACATCAGTGGCAAAGAAATTCCCGGCGAGCTGGTGTTTACGCTTCACGACACCTATGGTTTCCCCACCGATCTAACCAATGACATTGCCCGTGAGCGCGACCTTACACTGGATATGGACGGCTACCAAGCCTGCATGGCAGAACAGCGTGCACGTGCAAGAGCCGCCGGTCATTTTAAAATGGATTACAGTGATACCCTGACAATCGAGGGTGAGACCGAATTTCTTGGCTACCAGCACCTGCAAGAAACCGGTAAAGTGCTTGCCCTTTATAAAAACAATCAATCCGTTGAGCAATTACAAGAGGGCGAAGCAGGTATTATCCTATTATCGCAAACCCCTTTTTACGGTGAATCAGGTGGCCAGGTTGGCGATACCGGCTACCTCAATGTGGGCGACAATCGTTTTGCAGTGCGCGATTGCCAAAAGAGCGGCAATAGCCATCTTCATTTTGGCCGTGTTTTAAGTGGAGCGATCGCTGTGGGCAATGAAGTCTCCGCTGAAGTCGATGCCCATTTGCGTCAAGCCATTGTGCTCAATCACTCAGCCACTCACCTGCTGCATGCGGCCTTACGAGAAATCCTTGGTGACCATGTCAGCCAAAAGGGCTCTCTGGTGGACTCCGACAAACTGCGGTTTGACTTCTCCCATTTCGAAGCGGTAACGGCCGCGGAGTTAAAATCTATTGAGCAGCGCGTCAATAATGAGATTCGTCGCAATACACGCGTCGACACCGAACTTTGTACGATGGACGAAGCCAAACAAAAAGGCGCGATGATGCTCTTTGGCGAAAAGTACGGTAGCGAAGTCAGAGTATTGACCATGGGCGATGGCTTTTCTGTGGAGCTGTGCGGCGGCACTCATGTACAGCGTACAGGTGACATTGGTTTATTCCATATTGTTTCAGAGTCGGGTATCTCTGCTGGTGTGCGCCGTATAGAAGCCATTACTGGTGCTAAAGCACTTGATGCCTTTGATGCGCTAAAACAACAAGTAACCAAGGCGACTCAATTGATTAAGGCCAACCCTGGCAACTGGCTCGACAAAGTCGAGCAACTGGCGCAGCAATCCAAACAACAAGAAAAACAATTATCTGCACTGCAGGCCAAGTTGGTGAGCAGTTCCAGCGGTGATTTATTGCAGCATGTGCAAATTATTAACGGAGTCAGTATATTAGCGCGCCAAATTGAAGGGGCTAATGCCAAAACATTGCGCGAGTTGGCAGATTCTCTTAAATCAAAAATGAATAATAAAGGTATATTTTTATTAGCTGCTGCTGACGGAAACAAGGTCTCCTTAATTGCGGGTGTTACGAGTGACCTCACTCAAGACTATAAAGCGGGAGACCTTATGCGTGAAGTTGCTCCATTGGTTGGGGGTAAAGGAGGCGGACGGCCTGATATGGCACAGGGTGGCGGTACTGACCCCTCTGGTATAGCTGGCGCGCTTTCTCGCGTTAGGCAGTGGGTTTCTGGTAAATAGTGACAATTTTGCTAAAAACTATTAACTTTTATCTGTAGATAGTGTTAAATATCCTCCTCTACTGTCTGGCGTAAAAATCTGCGTTTGTGTTTGCCTATTTGTTAAGGCATTATAAAAATTATTTATTTTAAGAAGCCCTTGTATTAAGGCTCTTGTTTTGGGAAAGATCATGAGCCTATTGGTTCAAAAATTCGGAGGCACCTCCGTTGGCACCGTTGAACGCATACAGGCAATAGCGGATAAATTAGTGGCGACTCACAAGGAAGGGCATGATCTGGTGGTGGTAGTGTCCGCAATGAGCGGTGAAACGAATCGTCTGACATCGCTGGCTGAACAAATGCAAGCAGCTCCGGATCCCAGAGAATTAGACGTATTACTATCAACCGGGGAGCAGGTGACCATAGCCTTGTTGTGTATGGCGATAAAAGCCAAAGGGTCTGCAGCCCGCTCCTATACCGGTGGACAAGTGCGGATTGTGACCGATGGCGCCCATACCAAGGCGCGTATACAGTCCATTGATGAACACAACATGTTAGCCGACATCGAAAAAGGGCGTATAGTGGTTGTCGCGGGCTTTCAGGGTACGGATGATTCGGGCAATATTACCACCTTGGGTAGAGGTGGCTCAGACACAACCGCCGTTGCCCTGGCAGCTGCTTTAGATGCCGACGAATGTCAAATATACACAGATGTAGACGGTGTTTATACTACTGACCCCAGAGTGGAGAGCAGCGCCCGTCGACTAAAAAAAATTACCTTTGAAGAAATGCTGGAAATGGCCAGCCTTGGCTCAAAAGTTTTACAAATTCG
>JBCBZU010000495.1:0-1725 GCA_039815165.1 Pseudomonadota bacterium | reverse complement strand
TCGGTAAACGCGACTTTTTATTGCACCACCCGTTTCAGTCCTTTGCGCCTGTGGTCGAGCTCATTCATCAAGCGGCCAAAGATCCCAATGTCGTGGCAATTAAGCAGACCCTTTATCGTACCGGTACTCACTCTCCCGTGGTTAATGTATTGATTGAAGCGGCGCGCAATGGCAAAGAGGTAACCGCCGTTATCGAGCTTCGCGCTCGCTTCGATGAGGCAGATAACCTCGAATTGGCCAGCCGCTTACAGGAAGCCGGCGCAGTGGTGGTCTACGGGGTGGTTGGTTATAAAACACACGCCAAAATGCTGTTAATCGTGCGCAGGGAAACCAGGAAACTCGTGCGTTATTTTCACCTGGGTACAGGCAACTATCATGCGGGCACCAGTCGAGTTTATACCGATTACTCGCTATTGTCCTCCGATCAGGTGGTCGCAGAGGATATTCATAAGGTTTTTCATCAGTTGACGGGAATGGGTAAAATTGAGGAAATGTCAAAGGTGCTGAATGCGCCCTTTAGTTTGAAAAAGCGCATCATTAAATTGATCGAACAGGAAGCGGAAGTCGCGGCCAGTGGCAGCCCTGCCCACATTATTATGAAGGCCAATGGCTTAACCGACCCCTCTATCATCCAGGCGCTGTATATTGCCTCTCAGGCTGGCGTTAAAATTGACTTGATTATACGCGGTATGTGTTGCTTAAGGCCTGGCTTAAAGGGGATTTCTGACAATATTACTGTGCGCTCAATTGTAGGACGTTTTCTTGAACATTCTCGGGTGTATTATTTTAAAAATGCCAACCCATCACTGTATTGTGCGAGTGCAGACTTAATGGAGCGCAATATGAAACGCCGAGTGGAAACCGGCTTTCCCCTTGAAGACCCGGCCATACAGCAGCGAGTGCTCGACGAACTTAAGCTTTATTTAGAAGACCAGTGGCAAAGCTGGGATTTACGCAGCGATGGCCGCTATGAACGCAATCGAGGTGAGCCTGAGTCAGGGGTGCAGGGGATACTGCTGACGACTTTAGCGCAATAATCCGTGGATGCGGCTTGTTTATCCATCCAACAATCCTTATTATGTAGCCGTTGTAGTATCCATCACCTAAGGGGAATTTATGAGCGACTCAATCACTCACGTAACAGATGCCAGCTTTGACGACGATGTCATTGGCGCGGCAGAGCCTGTTTTAGTTGACTTTTGGGCTGCCTGGTGTGGGCCTTGTAAAATGATTGCACCAGTGCTTGACCAGCTTGCAGGTGAATACCAAGGCAAATTGAAAATATGTAAGATGGATGTTGATGGCAATAAAGAAACGCCTGCCAAATTCGGTATCCGTGGCATCCCCACTCTGATGATCTTCAAAAACGGCAATATGGAGGCGCAAACGGTTGGAGCGCTGTCAAAGCCTGATCTCGAAAACTTTATCAAAGATAATCTGTAATTTTACATTTTATGGCCTTATTGTTACCACTTCGCTTAGCGAGAAGCACAACGAGGTCATTATTATTTTTATTACAGGCCTTGCGCCAAGCAAAATATTCGCTATACTTAAACTAATCCGACACAAATTAGCGTCCCTCAAATAAAAAAACCATGAGGGCAACAAATCCGAACTACCTGATTCTCCACTCTCTGCACTTCTTGTTTTACAGCGATAGTCGTCTTGCGTGGTTCCCGTAGTTATTAGTCGATCTAAGTCTTTAACATAAATAAGTCTTTAACG
>JBCBZU010000060.1:0-8118 GCA_039815165.1 Pseudomonadota bacterium | reverse complement strand
CGCTAGCGTTCATTCAGATAACAAAAACTAACCCATAACTAACCCACAAACAAAAAAAGCCTAACTTCAAAAGTTAAGCTTTTCAGGTTTTTCTTTAAATATCAAGGGGTTATTTGGTCGGAGTGGCCGGATTTGAACCGACGACCACCACACCCCCAGTGTGGTGCGCTACCAGGCTGCGCTACACTCCGAATGGAATTGGCCTGTTATGGCTTATACAAGGAGGGCGCATCATACAGTAAAACGGTATTATTTCAAGGCGCACAGGTCTGTTTGATAAGTCCTTGAGCTTAAGCATGCTATTTTCTACTCTATCTAAGTCTTGGCAACTCGAAACCGACGATTCAAGGTTAATAGTGGTTTTTCATAGAGACGGAAGCTTAGCTCCGCGACGATTATGGTGAGTACTAATGTGCCGATAAATAGTCAATAGTTTTGTGACAGGCCAAGGCTGGCCAGCCATAAGAACATAAATAGCTGAATCATGAGGCGCTGGTTGCCGGCAATATCCCCGGAAGAAGCGGCAATAGCAACAATAATTATGATGAATAGAATGATACTGACATAAACTTGGCCAATCCGTTTATAGACTTTGTTAAAGGAATATTTATGGTGAAGTATATAGGCAAGAACAAGCCCCTGCTGCTGCCAAAGTAGCGAGTAAGGCCATCCATCAGTACAGTGTTGTAAAAGGGTGAATACCCGATTATGGATTATTCAGAAGTGCAAGCACATCCTCTAATTCAGTTATCATTTGGGCGATAATGGTATCAAAGTCTATTTCCGTGACAGATTCATGGTTTTCATCGGTCATTTTTTGGCGAGCACCGCCAATGGTGAAGCCTTGATCATAGAGAAGTGAACGAATTTGTCGAATGGTGAGCACGTCTTGCCGTTGATAATAGCGCCGGTTGCCGCGACGCTTAACGGGCTTTAATTGGGCGAACTCTTGCTCCCAATAGCGAAGTACGTGGGGTTTAACTGCGCACAGTTCGCTGACTTCACCAATGGTAAAGTAGCGTTTGCCGGGGATAACGGGTAGTTCGTCGTTATTTGTCGGTTCCAGCATAAGATTCTACACGCGCCTTTAATTTTTGACCTGGACGAAAAGTAACCACTCGACGAGCTGAAATAGGGATTTCTTCTCCGGTTTTGGGGTTACGTCCGGGACGTTGTCTTTTATCGCGAAGGTCAAAATTACCAAAGCCGGATAATTTAACCTGTTCGTTATGCTCTAAAGAGTTACGAATCTCTTCGAAAAACAGCTCAACAAGTTCTTTGGCTTCACGCTTGTTTAAGCCCAGATCTTCATAAAGCTTTTCTGCCAAATCAGCTTTGGTGAGTGCATCGGACACGCTCTTATCTCCTGTGGTTGGCCTGCGACCTTGTTGTTGCCGTTAAATTCTCTCAAATTAAGCATTAGAGCGCTATTAGAGAATATGTATTGGGTCGTATTTATCGTAAATCTGCGTCAAATTCCCGTTTTAAGGCACTGATAACACTATCTACCGCAGCGGCAATTTCGTTATCAGTAAGAGTGCGGGAAAGATGCTGAAAGGTCAAGCCCAAGGCAATACTTTTTCTTTGGGAATCAATACCTTTGCCCATATATACGTCAAACACCTTTAACTTTATGAGCAAGTTACCGGCGGCTTTTTTTACTGTAGCTTCTAGTTCAGAAACCGCCAGTTTTTGATCGACAATGACCGCTAAATCCCGGCGAACTTCGGGGAATCGTGACAATGGCTTATATACAGGTAATTTAGCGTTCAACAGGCTGTTTTGCTGTATTTCAAACAAAAAGGCAGCCTGAGAAAGGCCTAATGCTTTTTGCACCTGAGGGTGCATGGTCCCCACAAAGCCCACCACGCTGCCCTGATGGTGAATAGCCGCCGATTGGCCCGGGTGCAAGGCGGGATGAACCGCCGCCACAAAGCGAAATTCGCCAGGCTTTGATGTCAGTGCAATCAAGGCCTCCAGATCGCCTTTGATATCGTAGAAATCGACGACATCTGTTTGATCCAGCCAGTTTTCCCGTTGCCTGGCGCCTGATATAAGCCCCGCTATCATTGGCTCCTGTTTCACTCGACCCTGATTAGGCACAAAGCGTAAACCCGTTTCGAATAAGCGGACTCTGGACTGCTGTCGGTTTACATTGTGTAGCAGACTGCCTACCAAACCCTGCCATAGTGAGGTGCGCATAACGCCCATATCGGCACTGATCGGGTTTTGTAGCGCCACTGGCTCGAACTCTGGATCAAAGAGTTGTTGTATTTTAGGATCAACGAAACTGTAGGAAATCGATTCTTGAAAGTCACGGCTGACCAGAGTGTGGCGAATGGCATCAAGGCCAATAGCCGTCTCTTGGTGTTCGGGCAATGTCATTTCCATGGTAATACTGGTGGTAGGCAAACGGTTGTAACCATAGACTCTCGCCAGCTCTTCGAGCAAATCGGCCTCAATGGCAATGTCAAAGCGATAGCTGGGTATGCCAAAGACCCAGGTGCCCTGTTGCTGGCTTTTTAGGCTTAAACCCAGGCGAGTTAAAATATCGATGACCTCTTCATCAGGTAAGCTAAAACCTAAACCTTTTTCAATGTGTTCTTTATTTAAAGTCACCGTCCGCTCAGATAGCAACTCGTGCTCGACTTCCTCCACCAATACGGGCCCAACTTTACCGCCGGCCACATCAGTGATCAGCTTGGTCGCACGTTCTATGGCGTGTTCTTGTAGCTGGTAGTCTACACCGCGCTCGAAGCGGTGAGAGGAATCAGTGTGCAGACCGTAGCTGCGGGCGCGACCGGCAATGGCTGTGGGAACGAAGAACGCGCTTTCGAGCAGAATATTTGTCGTCGCTGGGCCTACCGCGCTGGCAATCCCCCCCATAATCCCTGCAATCGCGACGGGGCCTTGCTGATCCGCAATCACCAGGGTGCCTTTATCCAATTCAACATCTTGGCCATTTAAAAGAGCTAACGACTCGCCCTGCTCGGCTTCTCTCACGCGAATGCTGTTGGCAAGCTTATCTAAATCAAATGCATGCATGGGTTGGCCCAGCTCTAACAAGACGTAGTTGGTGGTATCCACCGCAATATCTTTTGAGCCAATACCCGCTCGACGGAGACGTTCTTTCATCCACAGTGGGCTTGGTTGTGACAAATCAAGGTCGCGAATAATGCGCCCAACATAGCGGGGGCAGGATGCAGGTGCTTTTAAGTCGATGGGAAAGCTATCGGCAATGGTGGCCGCTACAGGGGCAATGTCAGGTGTGTTTAGGTTGAGTTTATTCAACACACCCACTTCGCGGGCAACGCCTTTTACCGACAAACAGTCGCTGCGATTAGGGGTGAGGTCGACCTCAATACACTTATCATTTAACTGGAGATAGTCACGTAAATCTGTACCCACGGGGGCATCGCTATCCAGCTCCCACAAGCCATCACCATCGTCGCCAAGTTTTAATTCTGTTTGTGCGCAGAGCATGCCAAAGGATTCCTGGCCACGGAGTTTGGCTTGGCTAATGTTAAAGTCACCCGGCAGCACAGCACCAACGGTAGCAAAGGGAACTTTAATCCCCTCTCGGGCATTGGCTGCACCACACACAACCTGTACTGGCTTGTTATCATTAAAGTCAGCGCCTCCGGCAACCTGACATACTCGGAGTTTGTCCGCATCAGGGTGTGGCTCAACGGAGAGAATCTCACCCACGATAACGCCACTAAAGACACCTGCTACCGGTTCAATCGCATCTACCTCTAGACCGGCCATGGTAATTTGCTCAGCGAGTTCGCGTGTTGTGAGTTCCGGGTTAACCCATTCCCTTAACCAATTTTCACTTATTTTCATGGTAATAATAGCCTCACGCTTGAAGTGGCGAGCACTGCGTAACCGCTACTGATTTCTCTTGTAGCTTGGCGCTCGCCGCTTTTTTAAAATTGTTCCAAAAACTTCATATCATTTTCAAAAAACAAGCGCAGGTCATTGACCCCGTAGCGCAACATAGCCAGGCGCTCAACGCCCATGCCGAAGGCAAAGCCTGTGTATTTTTCGGTATCAATGCCGCTGGCTTTAAAAACGTTGGGATGCACCATACCGCAGCCCATCACTTCCAACCAACCGGTTTGACCACAAACCCGACAGCCTTTGCCAGGAGCACAGCTGGTACACTGAATGTCTACCTCTGCAGACGGTTCGGTGAAGGGGAAATAAGAAGGTCGAAAACGAACGGGAACATCGGCTTCAAAGAAACTTTTTAGAAATTGATCAACGGTGCCTTTTAAGTCTGCGAAGCTAATATCGGTATCAATCACCAAGCCTTCCACCTGGTGGAACATTGGCGTATGGGTTAAATCTGAATCGCAGCGGTACACACGGCCTGGGCAAATGACGCGTATTGGCGGTTTTTTATTTTCCATTACGCGCACTTGCACCGGCGAGGTATGGGTTCGCAATACATAGTCGCTGGTGTCTGCATTATCGCCGACAAACTGCATGCTGGATTTATCGATATAAAAGGTATCGTGCATAGCCCGCGCCGGGTGATGAGCAGGGATGTTTAGCGCTTCAAAGTTGTGGAAGTCATCTTCTATTTCCGGCCCTTGCTCAACGCGATAGCCAACTGAGGTAAAAATGGCTTCGATACGTTGAATGGTTTTGGTCACCGGGTGTAACGAGCCTCGGCTGGTGCGCCGACCGTCCAAACTGACGTCGATGGTTTCTGAGGCTAATTTTGCTTCGATAGCTTGCGCTTCAAGGACACGTTTCTTGTCTTGAATAGCATCTTGTACTTGCTGCTTGGCCTCATTAATTTTTGCGCCAGCAGCTGGCCTCTCTGCAGTTGACAGTGCACCCAGGGATTTGAGCAAAGCCGTTAGCTGGCCTTTTTTACCCAAGTAATCAACACGCACTTGATCGAGCATGCTCAGCTCTTCGGCATTGTTTACAAGCTGTAGTGCTTCATTTGTTAGTGACTTTAGATTTTCCATTGGTAGTCCCTGCTACACCCCACAAGCGATAAGCGGCAAGAAAATAGAACCACTTGTTGCCGTTATCGCTATCATTTGTAATAAAAAAAGGAGAACTGCGATAGCTCTCCCCTTTCACGTTTATCTGCTGTGCAGATAGTATATTAAGCGAGCGCTGCTTTTGCCTTTTCGACAACCGCTGCAAATGCTGCTTTATCATGTACCGCAAGGTCGGCAAGAACGCGTCGATCAAGGGCAATGTCTGCTTTCTTTAAACCGGCGATTAACTGGCTATAGGTGATACCCAATGCACGGGCTTGTGCATTGATTCGAGTAATCCACAGCGCACGGAAGTTACGCTTTTTCACTCGACGGTCACGGTATGCATACTGACCTGCTTTAATAACCGCTTGCTTGGCCACACGAAAAACACGGGAACGCGCGCCGTAGTAACCTTTTGCTGCTTTTAATACTTTTTTGTGACTTTTGCGGGCCACAACACCGCGTTTTACACGAGCCATATGACTATCTCCACATTAGTTTGCACGCAACATACGATCAATTGCATTTTTATCGGCCGCATCTATGATGCTGGTACCGCGCAATTGACGCTTACGCTTGGTCGTCATTTTGGTGAGTATGTGGCTCTTATACGCGCTTTTACGCTTATAGCCCGCGGCTGTTTTTTTAAAGCGCTTTGCTGCGCCACTGTGTACTTTAGCTTTTGATGCCATGATATAAATCACTCCGCATTTGAGACCACCTGGGTCTGGTTAATGACATAAAGCAAGCAGGCCGCTAAATTGCCTAAGAGTGATTGTGTATACCGTCAACACTCCCACCGTACTGTAAAAAATAATGATTAAAACTTGCTGACTTATCTTGCCGAATGACTTGCGGAATGAATAGTGCACACAGAAACGGAATGTACTTGAGTTCACCAGAGCAATGATTGTGATGCCTATCAATCACTCTATGAACGGTTCCATTTCAATCTTGTTTCTAACAAGTTTGCTGACACGATACACACTGACAAGGTCAAAGGGCTTTAAGCGCATTTTTTAACGCACGATGACTTACTTCTTCTTTTTTGGGGACAATACCATTATGAGCTGACGACCTTCCATTTTCGGGTATTGCTCAACGGTGGCTAGCTCTTCCAAATCGGCTTCGATGCGTTTCATCATGTCCATGCCAAGTTCTTGGTGAGCCATCTCCCGACCTCGGTATCGCAGTGATACTTTAGCCTTGTCCCCATGTTCAAGGAAACGTATCAGGTTGCGTAGTTTGACCTGATAATCCCCCTCTTCCGTCCCTGGTCGAAACTTCATTTCTTTCACTTGCTGCTGCTTTTGCTTTTTTCTGGCAGCGGCTTTGGTTTTCTTCAAATCAAACAGGTGTTTGCCATAGTCCATGACTTTACACACTATTGGTGTAGAATCCGGCGCAATTTCGACGAGATCTAAATTCGCTTTTTGTGCATTTTCCAGGGCGTCTGCAAGGGTCACAATGCCCACTTGTTGTCCATCTGCCCCAATTAATCGTACCTCGCTGGCTTCGATCTGGTCGTTAATGCGTGCCTTTTTCGCACGGCCACCGGTTTTGTTATTGATAATTTCGTCTCCGATTTTTAGCCGCTAGCGACAAGCTGCAAGCCATAAGAGTGAACGGTCGATGAACTCTTGTGGCTTGAGGCTTGGCGCTTGCTTCTTTGCTCTGTATATATCTATACAGGGTTCTATAAAAATAAAAACAGCACTAACGAATGCTAGTACTGTCTCTTAAAAAGTCTAGTTTGTCCGACGGTGTGTCCTGCTAGGACCGGCCCTTGGCTGCAATATCCGCTGTTAGCTTGTCAGTAAAGGCCTCTAACGACATAGTACCGAGGTCGTCACCTGAGCGGGTTCGAATGGTTATTGAACCCTCTTCAACCTCTTTGTCGCCGATAACAAGCAGATAAGGAATCTTTTGCAGTGTATGCTCGCGAATTTTAAAGCCAATCTTTTCATTTCTCAAGTCAGCTTTGGCCCTGAATCCTTGGTTTTGCAGGGTTTCTTGTATTTTTTGACAATATTCAGCCTGATTGTCGGTGATATTCATGATAACCACCTGTTCTGGCGCTAACCAAGTGGGAAATGCGCCTTCATATTCTTCGATCAAAATACCGATAAAGCGCTCCATTGATCCCAAAATCGCTCGGTGAATCATCACCGGCACCTGGCGAGAGCCGTCTTCAGCCACATACTGTGCGTCGAGTCGACCCGGCATGGAGAAATCCACCTGAATAGTGCCACATTGCCACACTCGGTTTAGACAATCTTTTAGTGAGAACTCGATTTTAGGGCCATAGAAGGCACCTTCACCTGGGAGTAAGGCCCAGTCAAGGTCTTTTGCATCCAGGGCATCAGCCAGTGCTTTTTCAGCCTTATCCCAGACTTCATCCGAGCCCACACGCTGTTCTGGGCGAGTCGACA
Source organism: Pseudomonadota bacterium (assembly GCA_039815165.1). Lineage (GTDB taxonomy): Bacteria > Pseudomonadota > Gammaproteobacteria > Pseudomonadales > Cellvibrionaceae > CANLBN01. The sequence goes on along the minus strand of JBCBZU010000060.1, from coordinate 680 downwards.
GACGGATAATAATATCGTCAAAGCCAAAATCCCGGTATATTTTGAACACCAGGTCAGTACAGGTGGAGACTTCTTTTTGGATATCCTCCTCAACACAGAAAATATGGGCATCATCTTGGGTAAACGCGCGAACACGCATTAAGCCCTGCAAGGTGCCTGAGGCTTCATTGCGATGGCAGATACCAAACTCGGCAAGCCGCAAAGGCAAATCGCGATAGCTCTTTAAACCTTGGTTAAATACCTGCACATGGCCTGGGCAATTCATCGGTTTTACCGCAAAATCACGCTCCTCGGACTTTACAGTGAACATGTTTTCACGAAACTTATCCCAGTGGCCGGATTTTTCCCAAAGCGTGCGCTCAAGAATTTGGGGCGCTTTAATCTCTTGATAACCATTGAGTCGATTGGCCTCGCGCATATAGCTTTCTACCACAGCGTAAATGGCCATACCTTTGGGATGCCAAAACACCATGCCCGGGGCTTCATCTTGCAGGTGGAATAAATCGAACTTTTTACCCAGCTTGCGGTGATCGCGTTTTACCGCTTCTTCGAGAAACTTAAGGTGGGCCTTTAACTGCTTCTTATCCGCCCAGGCGGTGCCATAGACTCGCTGAAGCATTTTATTATCAGAATCACCACGCCAATAGGCACCCGATACTCTCTGGAGCTTAAAGTGCTCG
>JBCBZU010000041.1:0-9244 GCA_039815165.1 Pseudomonadota bacterium | reverse complement strand
CGTGAAATCCGCATGCGTTGGCAAATCAACATAGAAAGACTGGTCTGATACTCGGCTGGCCATACATCACCTTAGGCGATTCAGTGCGTTGACGACACATTCAATGACGGCGCCACTCATGCCGACATACCAAAGGCTTTGTTGTAGAAGACGTACCTTTATTAAATACTTGGGTGAAAAATTACCCGCTATGGTGTTTGTTTCTGAAAAAAAATCAATAAAAACATTAACTTATAAAAAATAAATATCTTGGCACAAGAGTTGCGAGGATACGAGTAGTATGAATAGACACAAGAATAAACGCTGGATAAAAATGCAATGAGGACTCCACGTGGATAGCAATATATCGGACTTAGATAGAGATGTGCTTTATCTGTCCTCTGAAATATCTGCCTATTTAACTGAGAGAGAGGGAGCTGCCGATACCTTTGAGGGTCTCGTCAGTTGGTGGCTTTTTCGCCAGAAGATGATCAATATCGAAGAGAAAATGCGCAGTGCCATCCAGTATTTATGTACGCAAGGCGTGATTAAAAAACGTACTTTATCCGATGGTTCAATAGTATATATCGCTTGTAAAACCTAAGAGATCGTCAACTATTTTTACAAAAAGGGGAAATTCTGCATGAGTTATCGTGCAATAAACTCGACGACATTAACGCTTATCAACTTGCTGTCGTCTCACTTTCAGTCAGATTCCTTGCTGAGCACATTTTTTGGTGGTGCGGGCAGCATGCTGGTTTCTCCTCGTACTCCCTACGAAATGGATGCAGCAGATGTTACCGGCCTTTCTATTTGGCTATACCGTGTTGCCAGAGATCCGGAGCTATTAAATTTACCTAAACGCAGAGTCAGCGACGACAGCTACGAGTATCGCCCACTACCTTTGCGCCTGCACTATCTTATGACGCCTATCGTCAATGAGGCTGAGGTCATCGGCAATGACCCCGGTTTAGAGCAGTTGATTATTGGCAAAGTCTTACAGACATTACATGACCACTCGCAAATTCATGGCGCGCTACTCCAGGGTGACTTAGCCGGTACCGGCACAGGTTTAACCGTCCGTTTAGAGCCCATGAGTTTAGAACAAATCACCGGCGTATGGGATGCCATGGAAAGTGCCTATCAGCTTTGTATTTCCTACGAGGTCAGTATGGTGTTGCTGGCGTCTGATCAAGAGCGGGAACAGGTATCACCGGTGTTATCGCTTGAGCCGGAATACGGAGTGATCACCGGAGTCAGCCGCTGATGGTTTGCCGCACAGAACTTGCCAACGGCCTGGTTTACAATTATTGCCCAAATGATTTGCCGCCTGCCGCTGACCGAATGCAATCGATTGTGCACGGGCGGTTTATTGATGAGCTAACAGGACAGGCAGTGCGGGCGCCGTTAACCGTGTCTACAGAAATGGATTATCTGCTACCGAGAGCCACCAACAATGGCATCGCCGGTTTAGTGGCAAACCCCATGGGTCGTTTTCCTGGTTTGCGATTAAATAGCGTGGATATTGATATGACTGTTGCAGCAAATCGCTATATGCCCCGATCCTTTAAGCGCTCTTTAGGGCCTATTAATACCAGCGTCGGTGCGGCAGATAATTACCCGAATTTTTTTGCTGCTATCGACTTGGGCGATGTCAACTTACACCGGGCGGCTTCGGTAATAAAAGGCCGTTGTGTACAGGATACCGGCGCGCTTAGTCGCGCTCCGCTCAACAATGTCACTGTGGCAATAACCGGACTTTGGCGCCGGGCGCCGACGACAGATGTAGACCCGATTATGGTAATGGAGCCTGCCCATATCGTTTCACTGCAACAAGGTTTATACCGCGATCGCAGGGCCGGGACTGATGTTGTGCGCCAACGGGATCTTGTGCCCAATGCAGGAGAAGAAAAAAGATTATTAGCCCCCGTTGCTAGCGGGGATCGAGACTGTGTGTTGTCCAATCGCCTGAACCTTGTCGCTGGCAATATCATCGCGATAGATAGCGATCAAGCGGATCTTACAGAGTATATCCAAATTAGTGCAGTGGATGGTGCCAGTACCGATACCCAAGCAGCGAGAATTACCCTGGCATATCCGCTATTAACACAGCATCGCGCCAACGCCAATTGCGTCCGCGTTATTCCGCAAGTTGCCGCTGCTGACAATCAATTTTTTCGCGATGCCTACAGTCGCGACCAAAGCCTTTTTCTCGATGGCTTGACTGGACTGAACAACTCCACCATCGAAGTAACCGATGGTATCGGGGTGCCGGAATACCACAACGCTTTTTTATACCGCGTATTGTCCGATGCAGACGGTTTTTTTCGCCTGCCGCCGCTTACGCGCATAGCACAATTTCAATTGACCGCATCTCGGGCAGATTTAGCTCAGCCCCTGGTGCAGGTATTGAGCCCCAATTATGACGTATTTGAAAATCGCGCCGATATTATTTTTCGTTAAGGCCACCTCTAAAAATTAGGATTTTTTCGTGAGATCAAGGAAGCACCGCACGGAGAACGCAGTGTACTGGGGCATACATGAGGATTCGAGTACAGAGCTTGCGCCGAGATCGCGGGAAAAGACAATTTTTAGAGATGCCCTTAACTAACAAACGCTAACTGGGAGAACAATCATGCCGGAATATTTATCACCTGGTGTTTATGTAGAAGAAGTGAGTACAGGCACCAAACCCATTGAAGGCGTCAGCACCAGTACCGCTGGCATGGTCGGCGTTACGGAGCGCGGCCCTGAAAATATTCCCATTTTAGTGACCAGTAACGGTGACTATCGTCGGCGTTTTGGTGGGGACTTGGGCTTTGCTGATGTTACCGACGGCGCTGGTCGCATTCACGGCTACCTGCCGCATTCTGTGCAGGGCTTTTTCCAAAACGAGGGGCGCCGTAATTATATTGTGCGCGCACTGCCTGATGATGCAAGTCATGCGGCACGCTTTTTATTTAATCGCGGCCATACAGCCGCGGTTGAAAGCACTTTATTGCGAACAGCCCCGCAAGATAGCGGTACTTTAGTCAACCAACCCTTACTCTATGCCATCAATACGGGTGTGTTAAATAACGGCGATTGGATTCGTATTGGCGAAGGCAGTCGTGCCGAGTATCGACAACTGGCTGACTCTAGCGTTGAGGAAATGCATATTGCCTTATCCTTCCCCTTGAGTTTGTCTTACGGTGCTGCGACAAGCATTGCACCCTTAGCAAGAGAAATATTAGAAGACGGCGGCTCTGATATTGCTGCCTACACCCTGGCCGCAGATGCCGATCGCGGCGCCAACCGATTGTTATTAAATGCCAATGATGCCGCCCATGCAGCCCAATTGATTGCTGCCGGCAGTGCATTTTTAGAAATGGGTGATCCCGGCATTGCCGAATATATTCGCATCGAGAGTGCGACATTGTTGCCCGCAAATCAACTGCAAGTAAGTTTGGCAACACCGCTACAGCTAAACTACGATACCAGCATCGTCATCAATGTCACCTTGATCGATGCCAACATTACACTGCCGACAGATGCCTTAAATAGTGCGGCCAGTGCGGGCGATACCTTGGTTTATCCCGATGATGCAGTGATCGCAAGCACTTATCCGGGTACGCCTAGAGATGAGCAGTTGATTATCATCGACGACAGCGGCGGCACCGGTAATGTGGAAATACGTCGCCTGGGTAATCTCGGCCAACTCACATTGGATGTGGGCGCCTATGTGGACTACCCGGTGAGCACCCGAGTGCAGCGGGTCAGCATGGCGGATGACCAACAAACCATTACCCTTGCACCTGCTCCCACTGCGGATCTATTCAATGTCGATAGCATCGGCAATATTGAAGCAGGTATGACGCTGGCTGTGCAGGGTTATACCGGCTTAGCCACAGTGCAGTCGGTTAATGGCCTTGAACTACGCCTAACGGCGGACTTGCAAATTGGTGGTATCGCCACCGCGCCGAATCCAGGTGATGGGGTCACCATTGCAACTCGCTTAAGTGCCGGGGCAAGCGCGGGTAATGTGGTACTTTCATTGGCCAATCGCGTGGGCTTGGAGGTGGGCGACGTGCTGCGCATTGGCACAGGCCCGGACCAAGAGTATGTCACCGTTGCGCGTATTAACGGTAATCGTGGCGTTGCTCCCGATGCGGGTAGTGTGGTGACGACTCTTCCCCTAAGAGAACATTACGCCGCCGACACCTTGGTTTTACATCAACAACAACCGCTTATTGATACTGCCCAACAAGCGGCATTTACCACACTGGCCGCCGGTGAAAACACCCGTACACTGTTTGTCAGTGATGACAGCAGTTATTTGGCCGCACCGGATGGCTTTAGGGCTGACGACATTGTGCTGATTAGCACATCGACCGGAGCACAAAGTTATCACCGCTTAGCCGCCGATGCCGTCAATACTGCGACCCGTAGCATTGAATTAAATGAAGCACTGACCTTTAGTCACGACATGGGTAGTGCTATCGCTGAACGTGAAGCATTGATGACGGTTCAAGCCTTGGATCGAGGTGCATGGGGCAATCGTTTGCGGGTAGCGGTTGAAGATGCCGAAACCAGTTTAGTACAAGCGCAGCTCACCAATATTAATCCACCACAGGTCATTTCACTCAGTAATTTTACCGGAGTAGAAGCGGGCACCATTGTTGAATTAGTAGACCCCGATACCGGAGCCCTTATCGATGAGCCTTTAAAAGTGCTCAGCGTTGATCGCGCCTCCGGCGAAGTGGAGTTGGATGGTAGCGGCTTAAGTGTTGCCCATATCGCTGCCCATAACACCGCGCAAATGGCTGGCCAAAGTCTCGCCGTGCGCTCAAGAGAATTTAGCCTAAGCGTATTTTTAGTCCAGCGTCCTGATCCGGCCGTTCCCTCGCGCAACGATACCGTTATTGATAGCGAAACATTTTTGGTGTCCATGGATCCTCGCCACAGTCTCTACATCCACACCGTAATAGGCACCACCTGGACAGCCGGCAACGATAATGACGATGACGATAATCCACTGCGCCGCTGGGATCGCCGGTCAGCAGGGCAATCAAACTACATTCGCGTGCGCGATATAGCGGCGGGCAACAATGCCCTATTAGACAGTATTCGCCTTGGACCGGAAGCCTTGGTCGATGCACTGGACAACGGACAACTGCGTGCAGCACGGTTGCCCTTACATGAGGGTGACGACGCTATAGCGACGATTATGTCGACTGCACAAGGCGACACCATCTACCTGGGCACCAATAGCGATGAACCGGAACAGCGCAGTGGTATTCACGCGTTGAGAAATATTCAGGATATTTCCATTGTTGCTGTGCCAGGGCAAACCAGCGTCGGCGTACAGCAAGCCCTAATCAATCACTGTGAAAATGATCGCTATCGCTTTGCCATCCTCGATGCCCAAGGGCCAGATAGAGACACTTTGGCCGACGTACAATTCCAGCGCCAGAGTTTTGATAGCAAGTATGCCGCCCTCTATCATCCATGGCTCACCATCCCTGAACCCCTACCCGCCAACGTGGCCAATATTCGTCAACTGCCCATTCCTCCCAGTGGTCATATGGCAGGACTCTACGCCCGAGTGGATAACACTCGCGGGGTTCACAAAGCCCCGGCCAATGAAGTGCTGCGCGGCATTACCGGCTTAAAGCGCAGTTTAAACAAACGCGAACACGATATTCTCAATCCCTTTCCCAAAAATATTAATGTGATTCGCGACTTCCGCAATAATAATCGCGGCTTAAGAGCCTGGGGCGCGCGCTGCATTACCAGTGACAGTCAGTACAAGTACGTCAATGTAAGGCGTTTAATGATTTTTCTGGAGGCATCCATGGATCGAGGTTTGCAATGGGTGGTATTCGAACCCAATGCCGAAGACTTATGGGCGCGAGTGAGACGTTCTCTAACGAATTTTTTAACGGTGGTATGGCGCAATGGCGCACTGGAAGGCACAACAGTTGAGCAAGCCTTTTTTGTGAAATGCGATCGTACCACCATGACCCAAACCGATATTAATGATGGCCGTTTAATCTGTGAAATAGGCGTTGCCCCGGTGAAACCAGCAGAGTTTGTGATCTTGAGAATTGGTCAGATGACGGCATCTGCCCGCTAATCATTTTTGCAAACAATGAACAACAGAGGATAAGACTTATGCAAACAAATGAACGTTTAGATCCTGTTCGCTCCTATAATTTTTTTGTGGATATCAATGACACAATAGTCGCTGGATTTAGTGAAGTGGCAGGCTTAACCGCAGAAGGTGATCCAGTGGAATACCGCGAGGGTGCCGACCCGGAAAATCACGTGCGCAAACTGACCGGCTTACGCAAATACAGCAACCTGACATTTAAACGTGGTTATACCCAAGACGATACTTTATGGCGTTGGTTTAACAATATTGCCAATGGTCAGGATGACCGTCGCTTGATTACCATCAGTTTAATGGATGAAGCCCATCGGCCGGTGATTAGCTGGACGGCTGAAGGTGCGTGGATTAATAAAATCGAAGGCCCCAGTTTTAACGCCACCGGAAACGAAGTCAGTATCGAGAGTATGGAAGTCTGCCATGAAAAACTCACCATAGAACTGGCCCCATAGAACTGGCCCCATAGAACATGCCAAATATAGCACAGGCCAAATTGAGACATAACGCGAATGAATAATTACCGACGACCAGGGGTTTACAGCGAACGAGTCGATACGGCCAATGCCAGCCGCTTATTGATTCGCAGTGATGTGCCTGGGTTTATCGGTTTGGCGGAAAAAGGTCCGTTAGATACTCCCATTCCCGTTGATTCCTTTCGTCAATTCCAAGCACACTTTGGTGACTATATTGGCGCTGCGTACCTGGCTTATAGTGTTCGCGCTTTTTTTGAAAACGGTGGCCGCCAGTGTTGGGTCGTTCGAGTGGCCAGTCGCGATTTTGCATTCGCCCACAGGCAAGACTCTGGTTTTAGCGCACAGTATTCGGGCGTTGGCGCCCGCTGTGCCGAACTCACTATAACCGACGGCAGTCATACGGTTTGGACAATTGCCGCCTCCAGTGAGGGCTCGTGGGGCAATCGTCTTAGCGTCACACTCACGGAAGAATACCCTGCCGATACCCGTGTTGGTATTGGCCATTTAAATGAGGCATATGCCGAGCTCGACAGTATAGCCGCTAACGGAACAGCGGGTTTTGAACGAGGAAGTTTAATTGTTATTGCCCAAGAAGACTCCGTAGGCAACCTGAAACATCACTATCGAGTCGTCACTTACATCGATGAAACTCAACAACGACTGTACTGGCAGCACCCAGAACCCGGTAAAGGTTTGATTTACGACAAACGGCTAAGCGGCTTTGATAAAAATCAACCTGCGCGTATTTACAGCATGGCTTACGCAATCACCGTTTATGATAACGGCCACTGGTTAACGAGTATTCGCGGTCTCAGCCTAATTCCAGAACATAAACGTTACGGGCCACGAGTACTGAATGGCTATTCAGCGTGGGAGACTATTACCCAATCCACCACCCAATCCACCACCCAACCCAGGCGCGACCAACAACAGACTATCCCGGCGCCAATTGCGATTATTGCACAACAATCTGTTGTCGATGCAATACCTTTACCTTTAGAGAATAATCAGCCGCAGCCCATTGCTTTAACCGGCGGTCGCGATGGTTTAGCGGCCCTGTCCATCGACGATTTTATCGGGGGCGACTGGTCCATTAACGACTCTGACTTAGAGCGAGCCAGTAAGCGTCGCGGTATTGCCACCTTGGAGCATATCGATGAAATCAGCCTGGTCGCCATTCCCGATATAGTGATACAGGCAGAGCCAGAGCCTGTTTACCAGCCGCAACTGCCGCCAGAATCAAACCCTTGTGTCCACTGTCCGCCGCCCCCTGAACCCGTTCAAGCATTTGTGCCGCCGCCCCCATTAATGGAGGCGCCCCCCCTTTTTAGCGAAGCGGAAATTTATCAGGTACAGGCGGCAATGGTCTTACATTGTGAATCCCGTGGAGACCGGTTCGCCATTATTGACCCCCCCAAACCCATCGCCATTAATGAGCAAGCGGGCATTGCCCATATTCGATCGTGGCGTAGCCGTTTTGACAGTAGCTATGCAGCACTGTATTACCCGTGGATTATCGTTATCGAACCTCGCGGCCATGGGCAATTGCTTGGCGATCAAAGCGTGCGCGCTATTCCGCCGTCAGGTCACGTCTTGGGGCAATATGCTCTTTTTGATAATGAAACCGGCGTGCATCGCGCACCGGCAAACCGCTCATTACACTGGTGTCAGGATCTCACGCTCCATACCAGTACTGGACAACAGCAGTTATTAAATCCTCTGCATATTAACGTGATTCGCAGCGAGGGCACCCGAGGACTGCGGATTATGGGCGCGCGCTGCTTATCCAGCGACACTGCCTGGCGATATATTAATGTGCGTCGACTGCTGATTATGATCCGGCGCACACTGCATATTATTTCCCAGTGGGTAGTGTTTGAACCCAACAGTGCGGTCACGCGCAATAAACTACAGATTGCCATTGCAAGTTATTTAAATGCTTTGCTCGCCCGCGGCGCCTTTGCCGGTGAAACGCCAGAGCAGTCTTATTTTATTCAATGTGATGAAGCAAACAATCCCGAATTTCAGCGCAACAATGGGCAGCTATTGGCAGAGGTGGGGGTCGCACCGAGTAAGCCTTTTGAATTTATTGTCGTAAGGGTGGGTATACAGGATAACGAATTGGACATTACCGAGCTGCGTGATTTTTCATCGGCGGCATAGACAATCAATTTTACAGAGAACACCTATGGCAACAGATAAACGAGAAGATCCGCCACTGGCTTTTAACTTTGCCATCAGCCTAATGGATTCAGCCTCGTCAACGGCAGAGGCAGTCACTACCATTGCCCTAAATACCCTGACAAACAATATTGATGCAGGTTTTAATGAATGCTCTGGGCTGGAGATGACTCTGGATGTCGAGGAGTATCAGGCCGGTGGCCATAATGGCACCGTGTTTAAATTCCCCAGCCGAATGCAGTGGGGAAAGTTAGTGATGAAAAAAGGTCTCGTTAACAATAGCGAGCTTTGGGATTGGGTCTACGGTTTTAGCGAGGGCAAAGTGGTGCGCAAAGACGGCATGATTACCTTGCTGGGAGAAAAGCAACTTGCCCATACAGTGTGGAAATTTGAACGGGGTATCCCGGTTAAATACAGTGCGCCGCAATTAAATGCTCAGCAAAACGCCGTGGCCTTTGAAGCG
>JBCBZU010000135.1:0-6193 GCA_039815165.1 Pseudomonadota bacterium | reverse complement strand
CGTTCGTGCGCGCGCACCCCTTTACGTTTCAACATCCCCTCGTTAATGTATTTTGAATCGTGCCGGCTTTGTCTGACACCTTTCTGAAACCGACCTTTTTATCCTCCGCCTTCTACTTTACTGTTGACCCTTACTGCCCTGTTTATTCTTGCAGGATGTCAAACTTCTGATCCCTTTACAGGGGAGAAAAAAATCAATAGAGCCACCACCTATGGAGCAATAGGCGCGGTTATTTGCGGGGCTTTGGGCTCCCGTGATGATGGCGTTCGCGCCCGGCAATATGCCGCCTTGTGCGGTTTGGCTGCCGCGGGTGCGGGAGCCTATATGGATGCTCAAGAGCGCAAGCTAAGAGATGAGCTTGTGGGCTCTGGGGTTCAGGTTGCCCGTGACGGCGACAATATTCGCCTGGTTATGCCCAATAATATTACCTTTGCCGTTGATCAATCGACCCTCAATACCTCTATTTACCGCACCCTAAATTCCGTGGCGAAAGTACTGTTTGAATACCAGGATACGGCACTTCAAGTGGCCGGTCACACCGACTCATCGGGTTCAGACAGCTACAACCAGAATCTGTCCGAGCGCCGCGCCCAGAGCGTTGCCAACTACCTGCTCAGCAAAAATATCCCGGCAAATCGTTTAGTGGCTGTGGGCTATGGTGAGACTCGTCCGATTACCAGTAATGCCAGTGCAGTAGGCAGAGCGGAAAACCGTCGAGTGGAGTTACTGATTCAGCCCAGCGTTATTTAGGATATTTTTTGGCAACTTAGCCAGTCTTTGGCGCCAATCCCAGGCGCCAATCCCCTACCTACTGCTATTTTGTTCTCTTAAGTCGCTGGTGCCGCGGGTTCACTCCTCCGTGCGTCGCTTGATTAGAGCAATACGCCTTAGGGGAGATCCCTGGTATCAATTAAGACCTGATGCTGTTCTTGCACGCAGGCTACTGCCTGTAAGTATTGACCCTGACAAGGCCCATAAATACAGAGTCCTGACTGAATCTCAAACAGAGCGCCGTGGCTTGCACACTGAATAAGGGAGTTATCGTGATTGAGAAAGCGATCCAGCTGCCACTCCAGAGCTAAACCCAGATGAGGGCATTGGTTGTGGTAAACGAAAATCTTGTTATTGTGTTTAATAGCAAAGACCTTCGAATTATTGATTTGAAAGCCCTTGCTTTGACCCTCCGCAATGTCTTGTACAGCGCAAACAGTCCGTAGCGAATCCACTAGTGATGTTTATTCTTCAATGCTTGAATACGATCCTCCAGAGGGGGATGGCTGGCAAAGAGTTTTGCAACGTTCTGCTTAAAGCCACTGCTAATGCCAAAGGCATACATACTGTCGGGCATTGAGCTTGGCATTTGCGCTTTTTGTTCAGCCAGTAGCCTGCTCAGGGCATTAATCATACCCTGTCGATCAGCGAGATGCGCGCCTGCTGCATCTGCCCGGAACTCGCGATAGCGAGAGAACTTCATCACAATAATGGACGCCAGTACCGCCAACACCATCTCGGCAATAAACGTCACCACATAAAAGGCAATGCCGTGACCGCGCTCGTTTTTAAACACCACCTTGTCCACTGTATGCCCAATAATGCGAGCAAAAAACATTACAAAGGTGTTTACAATTCCCTGAATTAAGCTCAGGGTGATCATGTCGCCATTTGCCACATGACCAATTTCATGGGCAATAACCGCCCGCGCTTCGTCCCGGCTAAAGCGCTGTAACAGGCCCTGGCTCACGGCCACCAGGGCATTATTCTTGTTCCAGCCTGTGGCAAAAGCGTTGGATTCCGGCGCGGGAAAAATACCCACCTCAGGCATACCAATACCGGCTTTTTCAGCCAGTTCCCGAGTGGTCTCTACCAACCAGCGCTCTTCGGGTGTTTTGGCTTGTTCGATAATGCGGGTTCTGGTGGAGCGTTTTGCCATCCACTTAGAGATAAATAAAGAGATAAATGAACCCGCAAAACCAAATACGGCGCAGAAAATAAGTAAACTCGTTAAATTTAAGTCAGAGCCCTGCAAATAGTGTTCAACACCCAGAAGTTGGAGAGTGATACTTGCAATTACAATGACTGCCAGATTAGTTAGTAAAAACAAACCAATGCGTAACATAAAAACCTCATGGTCTAAAAATGTGGGAACAGACGCTATCGTCTAAGTCGGACTTAGCGAACACAGCGCTATTGTAAGATAAGTCCAAAGGGATAAAATTCAATGATAAGGCGGGCGTTTGACACTATTGCTACAGTCAGATGCGCCAGACTTGGGTCAGACGATTTCGCCTGCCGCTTTAAGCAGTTGCTGCTTCATATCCGGCGCTAATTGACTCCAGTGGATGTCCAAGAGCGCGCCTTGCAAGGCATACAACATCACCTTGGATACATGAATATCCCGGTCTTTTATACGCAGATAGGCATCTATCGGGCCTACTTTTTGTAAGTCCGCATAGCTATTGATGCCGACGGCATGTAATATATTTACCGAAGCGGCACCGAGATTTTTAAGCCCGTGTAAATCACTATGGTTTTTGCTCATAGTCGACCTCAAAAATTTATTATTGTTATTACTTGTCAAATAACAGCTCTACAACTATACATTTTTGATATAAACGTGCAAAGAATTATTCCTTTTTTTTCTACGCTTATTGTCCATGGGTGCTGGCGCATTCTACACAAGCACAAATTCCGCGATGACTCGGGCTTCGATTTATGCGCAACCCACGCGCACAACCAGTATCCGCGACGCACGCGACAACAGTGCTGACAATTGAGGTAAGCAAAATCATTGATTATCATCAGATTCTACAGTGTCCCGCTGATCAGCTCTGCTGCCATCGCGCGAAGGTAATGCTGCACTACGATGTTGTGGCGCCGTTTCGGGTCTTGCAGGAAGAGGCCAGCAAACAGGGCTTCGACCTAAGCATTGCCAGCGCTTACCGCAGTCTCGACCGCCAAGCCGCCATATGGAATGACAAAGTACAAGGTCTAAGAGCGGTACTTGACGACAACAGTGAAGCAATAGACGTATTATTGCTGGCACCCCTGGAGCGCATTGAAAAAATTATGCGTTGGTCGGCCTTGCCCGGTACTTCTCGCCACCACTGGGGCAGCGATATTGATATCTATGACCGTTCAGCAATAGCAGAGGACTATAAGCTACAGCTCACTGAGTCTGAATACAGCCATGGCGGCCCCTTTGCGCCAATGATTGACTGGCTGAATACTTATCTAGGCAGTGACTCAAGCCCTGATTTTTTCTTTCCTTATACTCAAGATCGTGGCGGCGTCATGCCTGAACCATGGCATTTAAGCTATCGGCCCGTGGCTGAGCAATTTCAGGCCTTGTGGTCTGTTAAGACTCTTGCGGCGTTTATTCGACAGTTTGACATTTTGGAGAAAGACGCTATCTTGGCAAATCTCGACTATTTATACTCCCGTTTCATTAAAGCGTCGATTATGGCCGTTTGAGAGGAATCTGATCCATGCAAAAAATAACCTCGGGTGACATGATTGACCTGCAAGGCCAGAAGCATATGGTGTGGCAGGCAATATTGAAAGAAGCCCGCGAAGCCAGTCGTGACCAACCGCTGATGGCCAGCTTTTTTCACAGCAATGTGATTAACCACCAGAGCTTTGCCGACTCGATCGCCTTCTATCTATCGAGCCGCCTGGCCAGTGATGCCATACCGGCGATGACCATACGCACCGTATTCGAACAGGCGATACAAAATAAACCCGACATAGTAGACTGCATGCTCGATGATTTGTTGGCCCACTACACCCGTGATGCCGCCTGTGACCAATACATTATTCCGCTACTGTATTTTAAAGGCTTCCATGCACTGCAATGCTATCGAATTGCACACTGGCTGTGGTCGCAGCAGCGGGACATGTTGGCCATTTACCTCCAGCATCGTATTTCTGAATTGTTCGCTGTTGATATTCATCCCGCTGCCCAGATAGGCTCTGGAATTATGCTGGATCATGCCACGGGATTGGTTATTGGTGAAACGGCGGTGATTGGCAATGATGTTTCCATTCTTCACGGGGTCACTCTGGGTGGTTCTGGTGCCAGTGGTGGTAATCGCCATCCTAAAATAGGTAGCGGTGTGCTGCTCAGTGCCGGTGCAAAATTACTGGGTAATATCACTGTTGGCGATGGCGCAAAAATTGGCGCAGGGAGCCTGGTGCTCACTGATGTGCCGGCGCGTGTGACTGTCGCCGGTGTTCCCGCCAAACAAGTCGGTCGTGCCCGGGTCGACAAGCCATCCCTAGCGATGGATCACAGCATTGACCAAGATGAATAACCGCGAGAGGGCAAATGCCGGTGAGTGATCAACACTACGCGGTTATTTTTCGGGGCGATATTATGCCAGGCCATCAACTGATTAAGGTCAAGGAGAACCTGCAAAAAGTCTTTGCCGTTGATGAGCAGCGTATCAATCAACTGTTTACTGGCCAGCCTGTTTCTCTGAAAAAAAACCTCTCACGGGAAGCTGCTCAACGCTACCAGTCGCTATTGAGAAAAGCCGGTGCTGATGTGACCATCAAAGATCTTCAGCCGGATGCGACGGCCGCATCCCATCAGCCAACTGAAGTCGACAAAAATCAAGCTAAAGCAGACAGTAGTACCACCAAGCGCGACCACCAAGGGCCTGAGGCTACCGAGACCGACTCAGACCAGTGGCAACTGGCGCAAGTGGGCAGCTTACTCGCTGACGCTCAGCAAAGGCCCGATGCCGCACCACAACGCGTTGATACCGATCATCTTACCCTTGCGCCCCAGAAAGGCAATTTAATCAAAGACAGTGAGCGCGAAGCCACTGCGGAAGCGGCTATCGATATGGACTCATTGGACTGGGCGCTAAGTGCCTACGGCGAAGCCTTATTAAAAGAAGAAGAGCGTAGCAAAACGCCGACAGTGGCAGTGGACACGAGTCAGTTGACTGTTGCCGAGGCAGGCGCTGACTTAGTGCCTGAGGCAGAAAAAGTGAAACCGACCCCAGTTAAGGTTGATACCAGCCATTTACAGCTTAAATAAAAATAAGGGTCAAGGCGCTTTAATTTGCGCTATGGGTAAAGCCTTTCATGTTCACTTATATCTTTTTATCTATAAGCCCTCTGCTGTGATTCAGTGCCATTCCTGCGCAGGTAAAGGCAGGAATTTTAAGTCTCTGAATTAAAAAGACTTTTGCTTTCGCAGGAATGACGTAAACGGAGTGAATCAGAGCGTCCTGTATCTTTTTACATATTGTCTCCCCGTTTCTTGATTGATAGTCTGGTCCACGTTTTTTCGAATTGTTGGTTAAAGCCGGTAATGCTTAAAAACGAATAAATCCTGGCGCGTAATGATTGTGTAAGGGCCTTAATTGATTATTTAATTTAGGAGAATATTATGAATGAAACAGTTGTATGGCCTAGTAAGCCGATGATAGACGTAAGTACAAGTGCTGGTGGGCCAAAAGATCCATTAAATAGCTCTGTGGTTAAATTTCAAGATGCTGTCAAAGTTCAGGACTCAGAGGCGTCAACGGGGATATCGAGCCTACCGGAGGAATCGGAGAGACCGGAGGGATGGAAGCCGCTGAGCGAGTACTTTAGCATTTAACAGTTTAGACAATGAAGCCAATGGGTCAACAGAGTGTGCAGCCTGGCGAGGACATTCATTCCAGCGTTGGCCGCACAAGCTATTGACTCTTTACTTGGTTTTGCTCTTTATTGTACAGCTCTACCGAATTGAGAATTTCCTGCTTTGCGGCATGTTCATCTTCCCAGCCTTCGACCTTTACCCATTTGCCTTCTTCGAGATCTTTGTAGTGTTCAAAGAAGTGGGCAATACGTCTTAACAAGAGTTCGGGTACATCTTCAAGGGTTTTAATCTTTTTGTTCATCTGGCTGATTTTCTCCACCGGCACGGCCAAAATCTTGGCATCTTCACCGGACTCGTCGGTCATTCGCAGCACGCCAACCGGGCGACAGCGCACAACAGAGCCGGGGATCAGGCCAAAGCGGGTGATAACCATAACATCGGCCGGGTCACCGTCACCGCACAAGGTGTTGTTAATATAGCCATAATTGCAGGGGTAGTGCATGGCTGTGCCCAATATCCGGTCAACAAACAGTGCGCCGGTTTCTTTATCCACTTCATACTTAACGGGCTCACCGTTGAGGGGGATTTCAATAATCACAT
>JBCBZU010000461.1:0-2137 GCA_039815165.1 Pseudomonadota bacterium | reverse complement strand
TTTACCGTTTAGTTGCTACGGTTAAGGTCAGTTCTTTGAAACGTTTAGTTAATATTTTATTCTCGTTATAGTCAATGGGAATCACTAACAAACTGGGGCCATCTTCATTAAAGGTTTGTTCCAAAGCATCTGCTAATTTTTCTGCCTCAGTCACCAGGTGGCCATTCCAGCCAAAGGATTCTGCCAGCTTAAGCCAATCCGGGTTGCTAAAGGCAAGGTCAGTGCTGCGGTCAAATTCATTTTCCTGTTTCCAGCTAATGAGCCCATAGCCACCGTCTTCCCATACCATAACGGTGATATTGCTGTTTAAGCGGCGAGCAGTTTCCATCTCCTGACCATTCATCATAAAGCCACCGTCTCCACAGATAGAGAGAATGCGGCGATCGGGGTAAACCAGATTAGCGGCAATGGCGCCTGGCAGGGCAAAGCCCATGGAGCAAAAGCCGTTGGGGATTAAGCAGGTATTGGGTTCGTGGCAGTGGTAATGACGGGCAATCCACATTTTATGGGCACCCACATCGGAGAGTAAAATATCGTCTTTGCCCAATACCTGGCGGGCATCCCACAGCGCTTTTTGAGGCCTTATTGGGCCCTCGCCGCTATCGTCTTTATGCATTGCCAGCTCGGCGGTCATCTGTTCGCGGGTGCTGCGTTGAAAACTAAAGTCGTGATCAAAGCCGCCCTTTTCATCAATGCAGTGATTAAGCATTTCCAGCGCGTGTGCCAGGTCGCCAACCACTTCAATTTCAGGGTGGTAGTTCTCATCAATTTCAGCGGGCAGAAAATCGATATGCAGCACTTCTGTACTGCGGCCGTCATTCCAGTTTTTAGGGTGGTATTCGACCATGTCATAGCCCAATGTAATGACCAGGTCGGAGTTGTCTATGGCAAAGGCCGGAATATCCTTTGCCCCAAGACCAATGGTATATAAGCAATATTCGGCATCCATATTCACACAGCCCTTGGCCATAAAGGTACTCATCACCCCGATACCGGTTTTTTCACAGAGAATACGCAGCTGCTCACTGGCTCGGCGGCGAATACAGCCATTGCCCGCAATAATAATAGGTCGCTTGGCGGCTTTAATGCGCTCATAGGCTTTGTCGATAATATCGCTGTCCGGGACAGAGCGCAGAAATTTATGGACAGTCAGGGGTTGTTTGGTTGTGGGCAATTTGGCAATGTCTTCCGGTAATTCAATATGGGCAGCCCCCGGTTTTTCAGTTCGGGCCAAACGTACGGCTTTACGCACAATTTCCGGGATGTTTTCGGGGTGCCACACGGTGGTTGCCCACTTTGTCACTGAGCTAAACATATCCACCACGTCCATCACCTGGTGCGATTCTTTATGAAGTCGGGTGGATGCACCCTGGCCGGTTAATACCAGCATCGGTGCTCTATCCATATTGGAGTCGGCAACGCCGGTGATTAAGTTTGTTGCACCTGGTCCCAATGTCCCTAAACAGCCTGCGGGATTGCCCGTTAGCCGACCATAGATCTCAGCCATAAACGCCGCGCCTTGTTCATGGCGGGTGAGAATAAATCTGATTTGATCGGATTTTTCGAGAGACATCATAAAGTCTGCATTTTCTTCGCCGGGGACGCCGAAAATATATTCGATGCCTTCTTCTTCAAGACATTTTATAAAAAGATCAGAGGCCTTCATAAGGATTCCTTTAATAGAGGTAGCGCAAATAAAAAAAATGGTGGCCGCGTAAATACGACAGCGTGAACCAGAGGCCGAGTATGTTACTACTGAGTGCTCGCTTTGTTAATGCGATTGACCTCGAACTAAACTGTCAAACAGTATAGCAGACATAGACTTCCTCTAATCCTTCCTCAAACCTTTAGCGGCGATTTTCCAGGATAATTTGTCCTGGCATTGAAGCTAAACTTGTTATTATTGGGATCGGTATGCCTGGTTATTTGGCCACACAGTTTTTGCGGAGGTGAAGATTTTAACGTCGAATGATCAATAAATGATCGATTTTTGGGGTGGGCATCGGTTGAAAGCCCTTGCGGTCGGTTTTGACGGATGAATCCTCAAGGTTACTTTTACACTTCACTAGAACCAATATCTTGCTACACTTAAGGACATGTCTAAAAATTGTCTTTTTCCGCGATCTCGGCGCAAGCT
>JBCBZU010000040.1:0-9270 GCA_039815165.1 Pseudomonadota bacterium | reverse complement strand
TTTTTCGGACATTTTAATTAAAGGGCATTTGCCCGCTCATATTCCACTGGGCTCACATAGCCCAAATAAGAATGCCTTCGCTTTCTGTTATAAAATACTTCAATGTATTCAAACAAGCCGGGAATCGGTGTTCAACATGGCCCGGAATACGCAAAAACTCACCATCTTACGAAAACAAAGTAAGTTCAAATCTAAGCCTACTCAGCCCCCAGTAAATAGACCTAAAATGCCTTCCTCCGAATTTCACGTAAAATTGGCTGATCGAGAAGCTATTCTGGCCTCATTAAAGAAAAAGAAGTAGCATTTCGCATATTGTACGGCTATTTGCCGTATGCTATAGTGGGTTTAATATTATTTGAGGTGCTAATTATGTCTAGTAAAACAAAGCGTATAGAAGCAAGATTCCCTGCTGATCTTAAAGTCTTAGCTGAACGTGCCGCATTAGCCAGTGGTTATACACTAACTGACTACTTGGCCAATCTAGTTAGAAATGATGCCCCCCAGCGCTTGAAAGCTCAGAGCGTGATTGAGTTGACGAATCAGCAATTCGACGATTTTATACGAGCTTGTGAGACTGTATCTAGCCCAAGCCCAGAAATTATTGAAGCGGCTCGTAAATTAGACTCAGAGGGCTTTTAATTGCTATTGGAACAAACGTTTTCAGAGGTCGATAAGAGGCTGCATGATTTAAAGTCTTTTGACTGCGCCAAGCCCCCTATGAATGAATTTCTGGTTCGATACGCTGTTAAACACGGCAAGTTAGGATTGAGTCGAACCTATGTATTAGCAGAGAAGCAGGCAGCTACTAAGAAATCAATAGCAGCCTACTACACACTTGCGCCCTCTACGGTTACTCGCTCAGAGCTTCCTACTTCCCAAAGCTTGCCTAGCTATCCAATCCCAGTTGTCATGCTTGCGCGTTTAGCTGTTGATAGGCACTATCAAGGCAAAGGGCTTGGTGCTAAAACATTAATATATGCGTTAAGGCAAGCTGCCAAATTGAGCACTTCTGGCCTTCCAGCCTATGGTTTAATTCTTGATGTATTAGATAAAGATGCTTTAGCATTCTATCAGCGCTTCAACATGTTTCTGCCCTTCACAGATAACCCTATGCGTTTATTTGTTTCTATGAAAACGATTGAGCAAATTTGACTTGTAAAAGTGTCCACATGGTGTTCACTTTATAGTGGCTTAATGAGCACCTATTAAATGTATCCGTCAAACTATAGCAACCTCAGATCTGACCCCACTTATGTGGATGCGATATTTGTGAAAATCTTGCTCCTGAATTAAAAAATATTGAACTTGATGAAGTATCAGCGATGAACAAAGGGTGCGGGCGTTTAGGGGGTTGCGTGAATCAATCACAGGGCTGGAGCCGAGGAAAGGATTTGAGTTAGTCGTGGTCAAAGGGGTGAGCGGGAAAATACTTAAGAGTTTTTTCGAATAATTAGCTAACGGGGCACTTGAAAAGAATACACTGTCATTTCAAGTGCCCCGTTAGCAAGACCTAATCTAATCCTCTGTAGACGAAGACTGAATACTGAGCTCTTTCAGTTTGCGCGTTAGCGTATTGCGGCCCCAGCCCAATAAGTCCGCAGCATCACGCTTTCTGCCAGAGGTGTGCTTCAGGGCAATTTCGATTAAAGCTTTTTCAAACGCGGGCACCGCCTGGTCGAGAATATGGCTTTGACCTCTAGCCAATGCCTGATCGGCCCAGTTGCGCAGGGATTTTTCCCAGTCACCGGCGGGCGCTTCCTGGCTTTGTTGTTCGAGCAGTTCTGGCGGAAGATCACTGATGTGAACTTCTCGTCCTGAGCCCATAACCGTTATCCAGCGACAGGTATTTTCCAGTTGGCGTACATTGCCTGGCCAGTTTAGGCCGCAAAGATAGTTCTCCGTTTCGCTCAGCAAAACTTTTGGTTCCACCCCCAAATCTTTGGCGGCTTTTTTGAAAAAGTACTGGGTCAGTTTGGAAATATCTTCGCGGCGGTCAGCGAGTTTAGGGATATGAATGCGAATAACATTGAGACGATGAAATAAATCTTCGCGAAAGCGATTTTCATTCACTAACTGCTCTAGGTTTTGATGGGTGGCAGCAATAATGCGCACATCTACTTTCACAGGGGTATGGCCACCGACACGATAGAATTCACCATCGGCCAGTACGCGCAACAGTCGGGTCTGTGTTTCCGAGGGCATATCGCCGATTTCATCGAGAAACAGTGTGCCGCCATCCGCTTGTTCAAAGCGCCCCTGGCGCTGGTTGGCGGCACCGGTAAACGCGCCTTTCTCATGGCCAAACAATTCGGATTCAATTAAATCTCTGGGAATCGCTGCCATATTTAGGGCAATAAAGCGGTTGTGCTTGCGGGGGCTGTGGCGATGAAGTGCTTGGGCAACCAGTTCTTTACCGGTACCTGATTCGCCATTAATGAGTACAGTGATATTGGATTGCGACAGTCGGCCAATGGCCCGAAATACTTCCTGCATGGCAGGGGCCTCACCAATAATTTCACTATTGATGCCTGCATTGCTATCTGCAACCACATCCGTCACGTCGTTTTCGTGAGCATGGGCCAAGGCACGGCGAGTCACCGCCACGGCCTCATCGACATCAAACGGTTTGGGAAGATATTCAAATGCGCCGCCCTGGTAGGCCGCGACGGCGCTATCAAGGTCAGAATGTGCGGTCATAATAATCACTGGCAAACCGGGGAAATCTTCCTGGAGCACATTGAGCAAATCCAGGCCGTCCATGCCCGGCATTCTGACATCGCTGACGATGGCGGCTGGCTTCTCGCTGCGAAGTTGCTTTAAGGCAGCATCGCCACTATCAAAAGTAGAGACCTCAAGCCCCTCCTTGGCCAGGGCTTTTTCGAGCACCCAGCGAATAGAGCGATCATCATCAACAATCCAGATGGTCTGGGATACCTTGTTATGGCTGGCTATCGATTCGGTGGCTATCATTGGCATTTACCCCAGAGGAATATAAATGGAAAATCGAGTACAGCCAGGCTTACTGCTACACTCGATCAATCCTTTATGTTGATTAATCAGTTGTTGTGAAATAGACAGACCTAAACCCGTACCGTCAGCGCGACCAGAAATCATGGGATAAAAAATATCTTCGATAATCTCTGCGGGAATACCTGGGCCATTGTCGGTGATCCCAATACAGCAAACCAGTGGGTAGTATTTGCGGCCGATGGTTAATTGTCGCTGGACACGAGTGGAAAGTTCTATATAAGGATTACCATTGTCTGCCTGTCGACTCAGTGCCTGATTGGCATTGCGGACAATGTTTAATACTGCCTGAATCAATAACTCTAAATCGCCACTGATGGCAGGAATGCTGGGATCATAATTGCGTTTAAGCTGAATGCTGCCTTTATTCTCAGCCTTTGTGAGTGTGAGCACCCGCTCAAGCACTTCATGAATATTGACATCGGAAAAGCGAATGCTCTGGCGTGGGCCGATCATTCGATCAACTAAATTGCGCAGGCGGTCTGACTCCGAAATAATCACCTGGGTATAGTCCTTTAAATCGGGATTATCGCTAATTTGGCGCAGCTCTTTATCCAATAGCTGCGCAGCACCGCGAATGCCCCCCAAGGGGTTTTTTACCTCGTGGGCGAGCCCCCTGATTAAGCTGCGGGTAGTGCTTTGAGAGGCAATCATGGCTTCTTCGCGACTGATTTGAAGAATGCGA
This sequence comes from Pseudomonadota bacterium, assembly GCA_039815165.1. Classification (GTDB taxonomy): domain Bacteria; phylum Pseudomonadota; class Gammaproteobacteria; order Pseudomonadales; family Cellvibrionaceae; genus CANLBN01. The sequence continues at coordinate 5,558 of JBCBZU010000040.1, read as the reverse complement.
TCCAGCGGTTGAATCTCCAACATAATCTGCCTGGTGTCTTGCAGAGGGGTCACGGTATAGTCGACCGTGATAGTTTTTTTGTTGTGAAGACGCCAGCGAGCCTTGCGCTTGGTGAACTGGTTGTCCTGCTTGAGGGAGTTGCAAATATTGTCGAAGTCGTCGTCACTTTCATGGAAAAAACCTGAGGCGCTCACGCCATAGGCAAAATCAAGACTGATGTGCAATAAGGACTCACAGGCCGGGTTGAGATAGACCAGACGATATTGATCGTTCACCAGCATCACGGCGGTGGTGAGATTATCTAACAGCTGCTTATAGTCTGGAATAACGTCCAGCATATTTTTAGCATCAGAGCTGCTTCGCAGTAGGCGTCCCAGTAGCATAATTCTTAGGTCTCGTCATTGCCTTGTACAAGCGCCTTGCAGTGGTGCGCTCAGGCAGTTTTCTCAGGTTTTTTGCCCTGTATTGTGATATTACACGTTTATAGAGTAGCTCCAGCAAGAACCGCGCCAGCGGTATATTCGCAAACTACAGTCTATAATAGGCTCTAAAGGTTGCATAGTGTAACACTTGCACTAAAAGTGTGCATTTAGATGTTGGTATAATTGAAATGGTGCGGCCAGGCAAGATCCCGGCAAGATAGTCAGTAAAGAGGAGAAGCCATTTTAAACGGTAGAGTCGCTCGGGCTATTGTGTGGCGCTGTTTTTATTACTGAGAATAAAGGTTTATACAAACTCTCTGCCTGAGCCTTTTCATGATTTGAATTGAACTAATTTTAAGCAGTTTAGTCTAGTAAATACTAAAGACTAACAACTTTACGCGATATGAAAAAATACCTTGTTGTCCTGTTTGCGCTCATTGGTTTTGGTCTGATACTGATCTATCAAACCGTACAGCACAACCTACAATACAGCGAGGAGACCCACCTCAAGACCACATCCTCTATTCGCAATTTGAAATTGATTGACAACAATATCAATATCACTTTGTTTGAAATTCGTCACCAAGGCAAAAGTCTGTTCGCTCAACTGGAGCAAGCCCAAAGTGAATTTGATACGGAATTTGAACGTTTGCGTTCAGATCTTCTCGGGGCTGAAATTAACAAAAGCCAGGCACTGGCAACGACAATTCAACAGCTAGTGCCCTCTCTGGAGCGAAAACAACAGAGCATTATGGACTTTATTAGTAAAAACGAGACATTAACCGAGTCTAATAATGAGTTTTTGAGCGCCTCGGCTGCCAATTCAGATTTTCGTAATCTTGTAAAAAATCTTTCTATCGGAGAAGAAGTAAATACACTTACAATCAATTTTTATCAGTTTTTACGTGACGGTAATGAGGAGAATAAAAGCAAGCTAAATGATAGCATCGCCTATGTTGGCGTTTTAATTGAATCGAGCAGTGAAGATGATCAGGCACTGGTTTTTGGTTATATAAAAACACTGTCTGATGTGATTATTGGTAGCGCAGAGGCGCAATCCCTGTTTGAACAGTCAGTGAGTGCCGAAACCACTCAGTACCTCAATGATTTAGAGGCAGCATACTCCAGATATCGGAATGAAGTCCTGGTAAAATCTGAGTCGCTGCAAGTATTCTCTGCAATATATGGGGTAGTATTGTTAGCGATATTGCTATTTTTTGCTTATTTATTGTGGAAAAACTATCAAAATCTTGAGCAGGAGGTAGTCGACAGAACGGCTGAAATTGCCCAAGCCTATGATGACTTAAAAGAATCCCAAGAGCAGTTAATACAAAAAGAAAAAATGGCGTCTTTAGGTGAAATGGTTGCGGGCATTGCCCATGAAATAAATACGCCTCTGGGTTATGTCAACAGCAATATTGATGCAATTAAAGCCAACGTTAAAGAAATAAGCGAAGTCTTGATTGGCTTGGATAAAATATACCAAGAAGCAATTTCACCCAAACAAAACAGTCAACGTATTTCGAACTATTTATCCACCACCATAAAAAATTATCTGGAAATAAAAAACGAAGACATTCATGGCGAAAACATTCAGCTATTGAATGACAGTAGCTATGGGATAGAAGAAATATCCAAACTGGTTGTTAGCTTGAAAGATTTTGCTCGACTTGATCGCAAATCCTCTACTGAAATTGATGTGCATGAATGTATTGAAAGTGCACTCACCATTGCCGTCAATCACATTAAAGAAAACCATGTCGCCATTGTTAGAGACTATGGTTCACTGCCCAATATATCTTGTATTCCGTCAAAACTAAATCAACTTTTCCTGAACGTAATTACAAATGCCTGCCAATCAATGTCTCAAAATGGAGGCAACCTTGATATTAAAACTCATCTCAACGGCAGCGGCATAGTCATTGTCTTTAGCGATCAAGGAACAGGTATGGACGATAACACCATACAAAAAATGTTTGATCCCTTTTTTACCTCGAAACCAATAGGTGAAGGGACCGGTCTGGGTATGTCTATTGCTTATAAAATCATACAGGCCCATAAAGGTGACATTCAAGTAAGCTCTGTGTTAGGTGAAGGCAGCTCTATAGCAATACAACTACCGGTAAATATATAAACAATATGTAGTTATATTTATCTCTAACATTTGATTTTCTCTACACTTGGCGAGGGCCTGTGTAAAACAATGGTTAATGCTTACAGTTTACAGTTAAATACCGTAGCAACACATTTTTGCTGTAAACTGTCAAATAGCCCGCTAATAGCGCCTGTTGATAGACGGTTGCTGGCTAAGAACAACCCTACTGTTCAGAGGTACCCTTATGTCGGATACAAAAAAATATACGCTTCTTTTTGTTGACGATGAAAAGCGAATTTTAACCGCATTGCGCTCAACATTTCGCAGAAAATACGACGTTTATACGGCCAACGGCGCTACTGAGGCCTTATCCATTTTAGAAAACACCAAAATCGATGTAATCGTCAGTGATCAGCGCATGCCCGGTATGTTGGGGAACGAACTGCTTGCCCAAGTCCACAAGCACCACCCTAACACCATGCGCCTTTTATTGACTGGCTTTATGGATAAGGAAGCTATCATTAACACCATTAATGAAGGTGAAATCTATCGCTTTATCAATAAACCCTGGAAAAGCGAAGAGATTCAAAAAATCATTGCTGAGGCTGCATTAGCCTCAAAGTATTCTCTAGACAGCAATGTGGCTGAGTCAAATACCAGTATACCTACCCAGGAAACAGCAGCCACAGAGGAGCATAAAAACCAAGCGGTATTAATGCTTGGGGATAATCAGCTCGTGCGCAATCAGGTGAGACGCTTATGTCGGCAGCGCCAGTTACCGGTTTACGGCACAAGCACTATTGCGCAGGCGATTGGCGTCATCGCGGCCAACGATAAAATTGGCGTGGCGATTATTGAGCTACCCAAAAGTGCCGACGAAGCGATTCATGCGGTCAGTTTGTTAAAACAAAATCGACCGGCTTTAACCACCGTTATACTGACTGATGAAACCGATGCAGAAATAGCTGTCGATTTAATTAACACCGGACAAGTGTTTCGCTATTTGGCCAAACCTTTAGAAGATAAAAAATTCAAGACGATTATCGACGCTGCTTTTTGCAGACACAATGTACTCAAAAACAATAGTCAGATCCGGCGGCGATATGCGGTGGCAAAACCGACAACCACTATTGCCTCTGGGCTGAAAAAATTATTTTCATCTTTCGGATTTTTCTAAAGATAAACGTCTTTTGCTCCCAGAGCAACCGGCTTTACCTGCTGGAAAGAGGCTGGAAAAACCTAAACATTCCGCCACAAAGCTCGCGACAACCACCTTCTCATTTCTCCAGACCAAAACCACACCAGCGCCGACAGCAGTCCAGGCTAAACCGAGTAGTACATTTCAAACTCAATGGGGTGAGTGGTCATATTCAGAGTTTCGACTTCTTCTTGCTTGAGTTCTATGTAGGCGTCAATCATATCGTCGTCAAACACGCCGCCCTCTTTTAAGAAGTCTCGATCCGCATCCAGTGAGGCAAGGGCTTCTTCGAAAGAGGCGCAAACATTGGGGTAGTCAGCCAGCTCCTCAGGGGGTAGATCGTATAAATCTTTATCGGCAGAGTCGCCTGGATGCATTTTGTGCTTAATGCCATCAAGCCCCGCCATTAACAAAGCCGAAAACGCCAGATAGGGATTAGCGCTTGAATCAGGGAAGCGGGTTTCGATACGCTTACCTTTTGCAGAAGACACATAGGGAATACGAATGGAGGCTGAGCGATTACGGGCGGAGTACGCCAAAATAACCGGTGCTTCAAAACCTGGCACCAAGCGCTTATAAGAGTTGGTCGAGGCATTACAAAAAGCATTGAGCGCTTTTGCGTGATTGATAACCCCACCAATATAAAACAATGCGGTTTCGCTTAAGCCAGCGTAGCCGTCACCGGCAAACTGGTTGATTCCGTTTTTCACAAAGGATTGATGAACATGCATACCGCTGCCGTTGTCGCCCACCAGTGGTTTGGGCATAAAAGTCGCCGACTTGCCGTAAGCGTGGGCAACGTTGTGTACGCAGTACTTAAGCACCTGTACTTCGTCTGCTTTTTTGGTCAGGGTATTGGCGCCAATACCAATTTCACACTGGCCTGCGGTGCCGACTTCATGGTGATGAACTTCAACCGCGAGCCCCATGGCTTCCATCGCCCCACACATGGCAGAGCGAATATCGTGTAGTGAGTCGACAGGTGGCACCGGAAAATACCCCCCTTTGATACCGGGGCGGTGGCCCATATTGCCGTCAGTAAAGCTATCAGCAGAGGCCCAGGCGGCTTCTTCCGAGCTGATTTTATAAAAAGCACCGGACATATCCGCGCCCCATTTAATATCATCGAAAACAAAGAACTCTGGTTCCGGACCAAAAAAGGCCTCATCGCCAAGGCCGGTTGCCTGCAAATAAGCCTCAGCGCGCTGGGCAATGGAGCGCGGGTCGCGGTTATAGCCTTCGCCCGTAGCGGGCTCAACAATATTGCAGCGCAGAATTGTGGTCGGTTCATCGGTAAAGGGGTCGAGCATGGAAGAGCTATCGTCTGGCATTAAAATCATGTCTGATTCATTAATACCTTTCCAGCCAGCGATAGAAGAACCATCGAACATTTTACCTTCTGTAAAAAAATCTTCATCCACTTCGCTGGCAGGTATCGTTACATGTTGTTCTTTACCTTTGGTATCGGTGAAGCGTAGGTCAACCCACTTTGCTTCGCTGTCTTTAATTAGACCGAGAGTTCGTGCCGACATAGATATCCTCCAAAATGGCAATTAAGCTGTTAATGAATAAAGCACTCACCTGCTTGACAGTGATGGCGTGCCAGACAGATATGGCGGGTTGCCCCAAGTGAAGGCGAAATATAGCATAGATAGCCGCCTGCCGGTTGATCCTTGTCACCCAAGAAAGACAATTAATACCAACAGGCCCTGAGCGATGACTTTTTTAAGCAAGAGTAGAACTCAAATAAGGGCTTGCACCCAAGCGTTTGGTTTTGCTCATAAGACAGCGCGGCTATCGGGATTTGGGTCGAGGCACAAATGCGCGACAAGACCGACGGCGC
>JBCBZU010000311.1:0-3418 GCA_039815165.1 Pseudomonadota bacterium | reverse complement strand
TGATTCTAGAGTGTGGAGCCACCGGTTGTGCCTGTGCACCTTCTGGTGCGTCCACAGGCTCCCGCGAAGCCCTGGAGTTACGCGATGGCGATAAAGACCGCTATCTCGGTAAAGGAGTATTAACCGCAGTTGAGAATATTAACACGACAATTAATGATTTATTAGTCGGTAAAGAGGCCTCCGATCAAAGCCTTATTGATCAAACCATGATCGATGCCGATGGCACAGAAAACAAATCTGTACTGGGTGCCAACGCTATTCTCGCGGTTTCACTGGCGAGCGCCAAAGCGGCGGCGGCCTCTAAAAATATTCCACTCTATGAGCATATTGCCAATATTAACGGTACCCCGGGCCAGTACACCATGCCAGTACCGATGATGAATATTCTCAATGGTGGCGAGCACGCGGATAACAATGTCGACATCCAAGAGTTTATGGTGCAGCCAGTGGCTGCCACCAGCTTTGCAGAAGCATTGCAAGTGGGTGCTGAGATTTTTCACGGCTTAAAAAAAGTATTGTCAGCGCAAGGTTTGAGCACCGCAGTGGGCGATGAAGGTGGTTTCGCACCTGACTTGGACTCCAATGCGGATGCGGTTGCAGCCATTAAAAACGCTATTGAAAATGCAGGTTATACCCTAGGTCGCGATGTGACTCTGGCTTTGGATTGCGCCTCTTCTGAATTTTATGAAGAGGGCCACTATAATCTCAAAGGTGAGGGCAAGGTCTTTACCTCAGAAGGTTTCAGCGATTACCTGGCACAGCTGTGTGAGCAATACCCTATTGTTTCTATTGAAGATGGCCAGGACGAGTCGGATTGGGAGGGCTGGAAATACCAAACGCAAAAACTGGGCGACAAGGTGCAGTTAGTGGGTGACGATTTATTTGTGACCAATACCAAGATTCTCAAACAAGGTATCGACAAAGCAATTGCCAACTCTATCTTGATCAAATTGAATCAAATTGGGTCTTTATCGGAAACACTGGATGCCATTAAAATGGCGAAGGATGCAGGCTATACGGCGGTAATATCACACCGCTCCGGCGAGACAGAAGATACCACCATTGCTGATCTGGCAGTGGCAACCGCAGCGGGCCAAATCAAAACCGGCTCACTGTGCCGTTCTGACCGCGTAGCCAAGTATAACCGCTTGCTCTATATTGAAGCGGAACTCAAGGATAAAGCGCCGTATCGTGGTCGAGCTGAATTTTTTAGTTAAGGGCATCTCTAAACATTAGGGTTTTTTCGTGAGATCAAGGAAGCACCGCACGGAGAACCGCAGTGTACTGGGGCGTACATGAGAATTCGAGTACGGAGCTTGCGCCGAGATCGCGGAAAAAGACCATTTTTAGAGCTGCCCTTAAGTTAAACTAATTGAGACCTTTGCACTGAAGATGATTTTGCTGTTAGGCAAGGCAAAAATGCACGGAAGGAGGGAGTTTATAGGTAATAAATGACTGATTGAGTACATTTTTAACGCCGTATAAGAGCAAAATGGCTTTCGTGCAAAGGTCTCAATTGATAGCGACAAGTGGCAAGTGACGGGTGTAAAATTTTAAGACTTACTTGAGATAGGCTTGAGATAGGCTTAAAACAGACTTGACATAAAAAATGCAAATGTTTAATCACTCAGCGCGCAGCCTGTGACCACACTATGAAATGGTTAATCCCACTACTGCTTTTGCTTTTTTTAGGCCTGCAATATCGTTTGTGGATAGGCGAGGGCAGCCTTGCCCATCGCTATGAGCTGGCGCAACAAATACAGCAACAGCAAGCAGAAAATGACGCCCTGCGCGAGCGCAACCGACTATTGGCCTTGGAAGTAGAGGCCCTTAAAAGCGGACTGGAGGCGGTAGAAGAGCGCGCGCGTGAACAAATGGGCATGATCAAGCAGGGGGAAACCTTCTATATGATTGTCGACCCGAAAGCGCAAAATACAGATCAATAACGCTGACCAAGAAAATAATGAATAATTCCCTCTGGGCTGTCGTTCCCGCTGCTGGTATTGGCCGTAGGATGGCGAGCAGTATTCCTAAACAATACCTACCCCTTATGGGTAAAACCGTTATCGAGCACACCCTGGATCGCCTCTTGCAGGTCGAGGCGCTGCAGGGGGTGATGGTGGCAATCAGTTCATTCGATCAACAGTTTTCACAATTACCCATTGCCTCTCATCCTAAAATATACACCACTGTCGGTGGTGCTGAACGCAGTGATTCTGTACTGGCGGCACTGTACAGCCTGCAGGAAAAACTAAGATTGTCCCACTGGGTACTGGTACACGATGCCGTTCGCTGTTGTATTAAACCCAGTCGGGTTGAGCACTTGCTTAAAGCCACAAGCGGACATATTGCCGGCGGTATATTGGCAGTACCGGCCAGGGATACACTCAAGCAAGTGAACCGACATCAGCATATTGAAACCACCATTGATCGCCGTGGTGTATGGCAAGCACAAACGCCCCAGGTGTTTCGCTATGGGCTGCTGCGCGATGCTTTGCAACGAGGTCACGAAAAACAGCAAGTGATTACTGACGAAGCATCTGCGATTGAGCGTATAGGTATGCAGCCCCTTATTGTTGAAGGCCATCCAGACAATATTAAAATCACCCATCCAGAAGACTTGGGCATAGCTGCCACCATACTCCAACAACAAAAGGTTTTACTATCGCCCTAGCGTCCACACCCATAGAGTCAAGCGCTAAGTGTTTGCAGTATTTCGATTTTATATGATCTTTCAGGTTCTTCACTTACTACCCAGTTCAAGTGCCCCGTTAGTAAAGTAAGCCGCCAACTGATTTTTCCAGATTCAACTGAGGAATTTAGCAACATGCGTATAGGTCACGGTTTCGACGTCCATGCTTTTGATCACGGCCAAAGCGGTGTTGATAAAATTATTATCGGGGGGGTTGCCATTCCCTATGAAAGAGGACTGCTGGCCCACTCTGATGGCGACGTACTGCTGCATGCCATTAGTGATGCTTTATTGGGCGCCCTTGCCTTAGGTGATATTGGTAAACATTTTCCCGACACTGACCCTAATTACCACAATGCGGATAGTCGAGCCTTGTTGCGTATGGTCTATTCCAAAGTAACACAGCAGGGCTATCGGCTGGCCAATGTCGATAGCACCATTGTTGCTCAGGCACCAAAGATGTCCCCTTATATTGACCGTATGCGACAGCATATTGCTCAGGATTTGGATGTCGAGCTATCCGCCGTCAGTGTCAAAGCCACCACAACCGAAAAACTCGGTTATACCGGTCGCAAAGAAGGCATTGCTGCCCATGCTGTGGTATTGCTTGTTGCTGTATAAACTTAAGGATGATGACACCCATTTAAAATTTTCCAGGCTGTTTCTATTGGTGGAATAAGACTCGCGCTGAGAGCAATCCAGCTGAGTTTTCTGAAGTTATGCTTG
>JBCBZU010000128.1:0-6283 GCA_039815165.1 Pseudomonadota bacterium | reverse complement strand
GCCAAACCCTTACCGAGCTTTGTCGACCGCTGGCAGGCCTACCGTGACGGGACGCACGCGCCAGAGATCGCGGTAGTCACTTAATAACATTTTGTATGCGGTAGAAAAAACCTGATAGAGAAATACACATATTCCTTAATACTTGACTGCCAGATGTTGACGCAAATTGTACTCGCTTGCAAGGATTTATTTTTAACACCGCCGAGGCTTCGTGACATCCTGAAAATACTCAACTTATTGATTTAAAAAAATTTTCTGATCGACGTGCAAGCCATCCGTGACTTGTCCATGGGAGATGCGGGAGTAGCAGTAATTTTAGAACTATCTTAATGGGTATTCCCCAGTCTCTAGGGTAAGACTCTCCACCCATTCAGTCTGCATGGAAAATTTCTCTTCCAAATGAGTAGGTTTTTGAGCGATAATCGATCTGCACGGAAGTTAGTCAAGTCGTTTTGCAATGTCAGGCAGATAGCGAGCCTTATGCCTGCATGGGCAGAGCGACCTTGGTAATGCTGTTGCGTTTTGGCTGCCATTATGGGGCCGGTGCATCAGTATCAATATATGCTAATACTAAGTAGGAGCTGTAATGAAATTACGATACTTAAAATACCTTATCCCACTGTTGTTTACCGTTAATCATGTTTATGCGTGCGATCTTGTGTTGACCGCGTATGAAGACAAAAATTATCAAGGGCAAACATGGAAATTTTGGGATGGATGCGATGATTCACCTCAACATCTTTGGAATGATAAAATCTCTTCAATCCGATTTTATGACTCTCACTATACTGCACGAATTTGTGAAGATTGGCTTCACTCTGGCAATTGCCATAATATTTATAGCCATATTCCTGATCTACATAACTTTAGGCCATTAGGTAAAGGTTTAAATAATAAAATATCCAGCCTAGAATACACCAGACTCGATAGGCTCGAATTACACTTTGTTGCCTATATGGACTCGCTGGCGAATAACGACGTACTCGCTTGGGTATATTCACGAATCAATGGACTGCAAGATGCGTTTTATGCCTCAGGTCTTAACGTTCACATTAAAGTTCGATACGCCTATTTAAGCGATGAGGATACTCGCTATTACTACAGCAATGAGGTTGGAGACAGCAGTGAGGCCCTGAAGTTTGTTCGACGTCATGCAAATAAAGGAGAGTCTGAATTTGCAATGTTTTTTCCAAGTAATGATAGTCACCATTTTAGGAGTGACAGTGATAAAGGAATAGCTTTTCTTATTAGCGCAGGAAATCAATCAGATTATCTTAGTATAGTAAAAAAACTTGGCTATTCTTGGGTTGCTGATGATGCACGAAGGGAGACTATCGCTCATGAACTTGGGCATAACCTGGGTCTTGCTCATGGGAATACAAGCGGCGAAAAAAAAATTAAAGACTATGCCTCAGGTTACGACTTTAAATACAAAAGCAAAAGATACAATACAATTATGCGTGATGGATCTCGCATGGTGAATCGTTTTTCTGATCCCAAGGCGAGCTGTCGTAATCAAAGGCGCTGCGGTAAAGACAATGATCGCGATGCGGTAAGAGCGATGCTGGAAACCTCATTGAAGTATTTAAGAGAAGGTACGTAATATTTGTAGGCTTTAATTAAAAAAAGTAAATATAAAGCTAGCACTACCCTGGCTAAGCTTGCTTGGAAACCCTACACGTATCACAGTGGTTAAAGAATGAAGAAGAATATTGTTAAGAGTGGCCTGAATGTTGGAATGCTCCTTGGGCTTATTGCGTCAGTTGCTGTTCTTTTTTGTTTGGTTATTTTCCTGGATTTAGTGAAGATAAATGCCGATAGACCTGCCCGAGCGGAGATCACTTTAGAAGATGTGTCGAAGCTTGAAGATGTATCCCGTTCAGAAAATATTGCTAAACGAAAAGAAGCATCCAATGGTCAAGAGGATCATCATTATTCAGACCGGAATGCCGTTGATTACTCCTTTGATAATGACGCATACCACAATAATCCTGCACCACCGATTCTGGACTTTGTCAGTATAGTCAACGATTACTCTCAGGTTCCCGGAAACCCTCGTGCTGAACGTTATATTGAGATTTGGGAATACCGAATAAATTCAGAGTCGTTAGATTTATTGGCGGTAAGTGGTATTTTTTCTTTGCCGGATTTCTATACCGGAGGTCGTAATTTCATTACCACTTACGTTGACACTGAGGCTATTCCTAAACAGGATGGCTCCCTGCTTGAGCTTAAGGGCGTGGGTGCAAGCCTGCTTGAGCCTAATGAAGCGCTTACCTTGAATCTTTCTACATACGAAGCAAATGGCAATACGGTACTTGTGGGCGAGTATGCCACCCCAGACGGTGTTTATGTTATAAAGTCTAGTGAGAACAGTCCGGAACGCGTATTTGTGATGAGGCGTGCACCGGATAGGGGGCATACGCACCACCACCACAACCACGATCACAATCACAATCACAATCACGATCACGATCATTAATTCCCGTAAGATGTAGAAGTGTAAACCTTGACTAATCGCCCGGTTTGTTTTGCAGGTGCTGCAACTATGGCTTACTCTGCTCTTTCTGGTTTTGTTTTACTCAAAAATCTGACTCGGTCAAACCTTATCTCCCCAGTGGCTTTCCAATCGATAAACATGGCCCTTTGGGGAACAAGAGGTATTCACCTATAGAGTGAAACGGTTAATGTTTGTCATTATCAATGATTTTTCTAGGCTTATTGCTACTCACTATCTGTACGCACTTCAAGGCTAATGGCGCCACTAAGGGGGTCCACGCTCACACGGAACTCGATCGGTTGGCAACAGACGCTACAGTCTTCGATATATTCTTGTTGCTCAATTGAGGTATCAATTACCGCCTCGATTGGCTCGCCACAGTAGGGGCAGTAGGTTTTTTGTGTTTCTAGCATAGGTAAACCTGTAGAATCAGCGCTGCGTAAATGTAGAGTGTCTTTAATTAAGCTATCGATATGAAATATAAAGGTTTTTCTGACTTTTCTCACCAACAGGCCGGAAAAATCGGCGTGTTGATTACCAACCTGGGCACACCCGATGCCCCGACCCCATCCGCCTTGCGGCGTTATCTTGGGGAGTTTTTATCCGACCCGCGGGTGGTGGAATTCCCCCGCTGGCTGTGGAAGTGTATCTTACATGGCATTATTTTGCGCGTTCGGCCCCGGCGCTCAGCCGCCGCCTATAAAACAGTGTGGCAAGACCAGGGCTCGCCGCTAATGATTCACACTCAGGCCCAGGCCCACAAGCTTCGAACAGGCCTGGAGCAGCAGTTTGGCAAGGGGCTGGCCGTCGATTTTGCCATGCGCTATGGCTCCCCCAGTATAAAAGACCGGCTGGACGCCTTCCAAAAGGCAGGGGTTAGAAAATTGTTGGTATTACCGCTCTATCCCCAGTACTCTGGCGCGACCACTGCCTCTACCTTTGATGCCATTGCCGAGGATTTTAGCCAACGTCGCTGGCTGCCGGATTTACGCTTTATTAGCCACTATCACGACTACCCGCTCTATATCGAGGCTGTGGCAAAAACGATTGACGATTTTCAAAAGGACCATGGTCGCGCGGACAAGTTACTGTTTTCGTATCACGGGGTGCCCATGCGCTACTTAAAAAATGGCGACCCTTATCATTGCGAATGCCATAAAACCTCACGCTTGGTGGCCGAGTATCTGGGTCTGGGCGAAGATGACTATATCACCGCCTTTCAGTCTCGCTTTGGGCGTGAAGAGTGGCTAAAGCCGTATACGGATGAGACCCTAAAAGCCCTGCCCAATCAGGGCCTTAAGTCTGTGCAAGTGGTGTGCCCTGGCTTTGCTGCCGATTGTCTGGAGACCATAGAAGAAATTGCTGAAGAGAATCGAGAATACTTTATGAACGCCGGCGGCGAGCGCTACGCGTATATTCCTGCCCTTAATGCCAGCGATAACCATATTGATATGATGCTTGCGTTGGTTAAGGAGAATTTGCAAGGCTGGGAGATACCCAGTGACGCTGATGGTGAACAATGCGAAAAGCATTATCAGCACTTAAAACAGAAACAAGTGAGATAAACTGCTGGTATCGCCACTGCGTAAAACAGTGGTGTACACGTCTTAACTATAGAGCCTACCATGTTTGGATTTTTAAAGTCAGACCCTGAAAAAAAGTTGCAAAAACAGTATCAAGCACTGTTGGAAAAAGGCATGCAGTTCCAACGCAGCGGCGATATAAAGAGTTACTCCATGGTAACGGCCGAAGCGGAAAAAATTCGCGAGCAAATTGAAGCCCTAAAAGCCAAATCCAGCTAGCGCTTGTCTCCCTGGCAGCTCCAAATTCAGTGGCACTGTCTAAGCCAAACAACAGCGGTTGCGCCCGCTTTCCTTAGCCTTGTACAAGGCCTCATCCGCCCTTGCAAATACTGTCTCCGCATCGTCTCCCTGCTTAAACTCCGACACCCCGATCGACACGGTAATGGAGAGCTTTTCATCTCGATAGCGAAAGGGGGCATTTGCCAGGGCATCGCGGATGCGGTTGAGGGTTTCCAAGGCGCTGTCACCCTTGGTCTCGGGCAAGACCACAATGAATTCTTCACCCCCAAAGCGAGCCATAAAGTCCACGTTTCGCAGACGTTTTGATACGGCATTCGCAACAATTTTCAACACTTTATCGCCGGTTTGATGGCCGTAGTTGTCATTGAATTTTTTAAAGAAGTCAATATCCAATACCGCCAGTGACAAGGGGTGCTGGTAGCGCTGCCAACGCTGCATTTCCTGGTGAATTAATTGGCCATAGGCTTCTCTGTTCGGTAAGCCCGTCAAACTATCGGTCAGTGCGCGCTGTTGTTCTTGCGCCAGCTTTTTACGAATGCTTTCCTCGTTTTGCTCCATGGTTTGCACTTTAGTGACCAGGGCTTGAAGTTGTTGTGCCAGACTTGCCGTATCGGAGGGCGCTTTACTGCCTTGGGTAAAGTTTGCAAGGGCATGCTGAAGCTGTTGCACATGGCCTTCTACGGCGTTTTTTAATTGGTCGATATTGTTGTAGTTGGAAAGCGCCTGGCTAATATTGTCCATGCCCTGATTGACGTCATTGTGAAAGTCGTTGGCCACTTTGCGAATACGCTCTTCGCTTACAACCGTAACGCCAAGTGCTTGCAACACCTCGCTGAGTTCTCCATAGAGGTTTTCCAGATACAATCGGTAGTCATTATCTGCACCAATATAAGCTTGTAAAACAAAGTCACGAATATCTTCCAAGGTCGGTGCCAGCTCAAACCATTTAAGCCCCTGTTGAATACGCCGGCGGGCTTTTACCGCTTTTTGTTCGGCAGAGGGTACGGTTTTAAAATGGTCCAATAACTCCACCAGGATGACTGAGACTTTGTCGGGCACTCCGACTTCACTCTCTGTCTTCGGCTGTTCCAATAAGGCCTCGGGCACATTGCGCTCGCGATAGGCACTTGGCTCCTGCTCATGGCGAATAAAATCGCCTTCTATACTGGCGATATCAGTCTCTTCGATTTCTTCCCACTCGGCATCGGTGGAATAATCGCTTGCCGCAACGGACTCAGCGGGTGGCTGCTCGCGGGATTTGTCCCCAAATAATCGACCCAGTAAGCCTCCGCTTGCGTCTTCGCTTTGCTCATTTAGCGCCTGCTGTTGTAAATCACTGAGCTGCTGTAATAGCCGCTTTAGGGTGGCGGGAATAAGCACGCCTTTAGGGAGTTGCTTTCTAAAGTGTTTAACGGCGGGCTTTATATCGGCTTGGGGGCTTTGTTTCTGGATCTGATTGGCAATGTCCCCCAGTGTTTTAACGACCTCTTGCCACTGCTGTTGCTGACGCTTGTCGAGATCCTCGGTGATTCTGGGCATGGATTTTAGCATGCGGTCAAACCCGGCCACATCATTGAGCTTGGCGCTGGCACGAATCGCCTGTAGGCGCTCGTCCAGAGTGCTGTCGTAACCTTCTGCGGCAACCGTCAGTGTGGCAACCGCACGCTGTAAAATGGCCTGCTGTGCACTGAGGGTTTTCTCAAGTTGCTCTTGTTGAGCCAAAGCGTGGCGATATTTTTGGCGCCAGGGGTTTTGTTCTGCTGTCACAGGCTCACACCTTAGTCTTTGATTTCACTGGAAAACTCCCTTGGATTGCCAGGTCTTGACCCGCAGAGTGAAATCGTAAAATTTTGTAATATTTTGATTTAAAACGATTTTTAATTTAGGTTAAACCACGGGGCGAATTCGATCAGCCCGGTACGGTGCGTCCAATTGAAGAATCTAAATTTAAGTATAGAAG
>JBCBZU010000340.1:0-3099 GCA_039815165.1 Pseudomonadota bacterium | reverse complement strand
GGGCAGTTTACTTTCACTGCTGAAACAAACAGGCCTCGCTGAGGCTTTGTCTGCGGGCGGGGGCGATCAAGGCGATGGTTCCTCGGCCTTTTACATTACCATTCAGTTAAGTGAAAAGGGTTTGCAGCAGCGAGAGCGGGTTCGTGCTCTGGTGTTTCAAACGATTCGCTTAATTGAACAACAGGGTATTGCCGAATGGCGCTATCAAGAAAGTAGTCGATTAGCGCAGACGGCCTTCGCTTATCGCGATCAATCGAGCCCAATTAATCTGGTTAAAGCACTCGCGGACAATATTCATAGCTACGCACCTAAGGATATTATCAGCGGTGACTACTTGATGGAAAATTATAAGCCTGAGCTTATTAAGCGCTTCCTAGCACTTATGACCCCAGATAAGGTGTTTGTAGCAACCTTGGACCCCAATGCCAATACGGACAAGATTTCAGCTTACTACCAAGCCCCTTATCGAACTCAGTCAATTTCACTGGCGCTTGTGGATCTGGACAAGCAATGGATAGCGCAACTGGCTTTGCCATTGCCCAATCCTTTTGTGCCGGACAATATGGCGCTATTTAAACACCAGCCAGCTTTACAAGAGATAGCACCGATCGACTCTGTTGACGGCGTCACGCTTTGGGCAAAGCAAGACACCCGCTTTGCAACACCAAAGGCCAAAGTAACCCTGCGTATCATGTCGCCCAGAGTATCAGGTTCACTGAAGGGCTATGCACTCAACGCTTTATACGCGGCTTTGTTGCAAGACCAGTTGAACGAATATAACTACTCTGCATTGCTGGCGGGCAGTGGTATGGGTATGCGGCCCAATCACCACGGCCTAGATATTACGATTACGGGATATCAAGACAAGCTCAATAAACTCATGCAGGTTTTATTGACGCAAATGAATAGCGATGTATTTAAACGGCAACGTTTTGAGCAAATTAAATCTGATTTAATTCGGAATTGGCGCAACAGTAATAAAAGAACGCCTTATCAACAATTGTACAGCCGTATTGTGTTTAACCTCTACCAGTCTTATTGGTCTGATGACGATAAAATCAATGCAATGGCAACGGTCACTCTCGAAGAGCTAACAACCTTTGCTAAAACCTGGCGAAAGGGTGCACAGATAAAAGGCCTGATGTATGGCAATATTGATCGAGCATGGATAGCGGCGTGGCGGCCTCTAATAGAGCAATTGCCGCTGGCAAAGGCGACAAGCCTTATTCCGCCGGTGAGAATCACCAAGCTGAAAAACAAGGCGCCGCAATATGATGTGCGGCCTGTGGACCATAATGATCAAGCCGTTGCTCTCTATATACAAGGGGCAAGCGATACCATCGAAGATAGAGCCCTCATGGTATTAATGCGGCAAATTATGCAATCCCCATTCTATACCTCGCTGCGTACCGAACAGCAGTTAGGCTATATTGTGTTTATGGGTAGTCTGCGACTGCGGCAGGTGCCCGGCTCTGTTTTTGTTGTTCAGTCTCCCTCAAGCAATGTTGATGATATTAAGCGTGCGATTACTACATTTATTGGTGAGTTTTCCCAACGTTTACCCACTGATATTAGCCTTTATCAGCAAGCCGTGATGACTCAGTTGCTGGAGAAACCCAGTGGTTTGTCCGCCAGTGCGAATGAGTATTGGGTAAATATACTTCACAACAATGATCAGTTTAACTATCGCCAGCAACTGGCGGAGGCCGTTAACGCCCTAAGCGTTGACCAACTTAAATCCTATTACACCAATGTGATCGCAAATCCCGCCCACTATTTATGGCAATTGAGCAGCCACCCCCAGCAGTTGCAAAGCGTACAGGTTTATCAGCGTGGTGAAGACTATTACCAGTATTTCCCTTAGCGTGTTAAGCGAGACCATGAATTGTTTAAAAACTGTCTAGCGGTTTATGCTTGCTGAGCCTTAAAACTCTTCTACACTTGAAGGGGAATAAAAAATCGATTTTTGTAGTTTAACTACATTTTTGAGGTAACGCTTTTTCTCCCCTGAGGCATTTTTCAGTAAAAACACGCAGAAATACCAGGGTTTTTGTGGAGTGGTACCGTAAGGTCCTGAGAGCTACCGCACAACATATTAGACAGAAAGACTATTTTGTGTAACTATACTACAGATCTGTTGCCCGCAGAGCTGGGCTGGCATGCAAGCTGGTCAAACAGCCGGGATTATCACCATTATTCTGAGACCTTTGCACGGAAGATGATTTTGCTTTTAAGCAAGGCAAAATGCACGGAAAAAGGGAGTTTAGGTAATAAATGACCGATTGAGTACATTTTTAACGCCGCATAAGAGCAAAATGGCTTTCGTGCAAAGGTCTCATTCTAATTATCTTTTTTTAAATACTTGTTGCTTCAAAGAAAACATCATTCAGGTGAATGCTGCTGTGAGGAGAAACCATGCACCACGATATTGAAACCCAGGAATGGCTAGACGCCCTTTCATCGCTTGTAAAACACGCAGGTAAAGAAAAGGCCGCTGAGGTACTCAAGCAACTCAGTGAACTGGCCGCCTCAGAAGGACTCGATACCCCCGCCGGAATTACCACTCCCTATATAAACACCATTAATCCAGAAGACGAAGCCAAGCGACCTGGTGATGCCGCCCTCGACAAGCGCATTCGTTCATTAGTACGCTGGAATGCAATGGTCATGGTTATGAAGGCCAATGATAATGATGAAGGTCTGGGCGGGCATATTGCCACCTTTGCCTCCGCTGCTGTGCTCTACGAAATTGGTTTCCAATACTTTTTTCATGCCGACGGTAACGGCCGTCTTGGCGATATGATTTACTATCAAGGCCATAGTTCACCCGGTATGTATGCGCGCTCCTACCTTGAGGGTCGACTCACAGAAGAACAAATGGATAACTTCCGCCGTGAGGTTGATGGCAAGGGCCTTTCCTCTTATCCTCACCCGTGGTTAATGCCAGACTACTGGCAGTTCCCGACCGTATCCATGGGCCTGGGTCCAATCACCGCTATCTATCAGGCCCGTTATCAGCGTTACCTCACTGCACGGGGTTTAATTGAAGATAAGCCTCAGCGCAAAATTTGGGCCTTCTTGGGTGATGGTGAGTGTGAT
>JBCBZU010000204.1:0-4777 GCA_039815165.1 Pseudomonadota bacterium | reverse complement strand
TGCAGAGAAGTGAACTTACCTGGATAGCGAGTAAGAAAATCAACCGGATCGGCGCCGCCTTGTTTAATCCAGAAGACATCCATTTGAAACTTGGCATCAGTCACATTCTTGAGCATATAGTCGAGCAAGGTCTCGCCTTTATACTCACCGAACTCGTATCCATGAGGGTGATACTGCAATGTAATGCCGTTGGCTTTTAGAATAGCACCTGCTTTGTTCATTGCCTCTACGCCTTTTTTGGCATCATCAATGGTAAAGGTTTCGTTCTCATGAGGGATCCAATAAAAAGTCGCAAAACGTGCACCAAAGTATCTAGCTTTATAGACAATGGCCATTGGATTGTCGCGAACTTCTTCAAAACTGGTATCAACGCTGACAATTTGGATATGATGTTTGTCGAACATGGCTTTGAATTCTGATAGCGGATAACCGTATAAGTTACCTGCGCCCTCAACCGCATGTATTCCCCAATCATCTATTTTCTGTATTGCAGCGGGCAAGTCTTCCGCCATCTGGTTGCGTAAGCTATATAATTGCAGACCAATTTCGTTACTGTAAGCCGGTAAACTCAATGCCAATGTGAATATCGACGCAGCAAGTGTCTTTAAAAAGTTGTTTTGTGATGAGGTGATCCATTTTACTTTTATCATATTTAGGCTCTTTATAGTTTGTTTGACAGCAAAAACCGTCATTTAATATCAATTATTACTCATTGCCATAGCGTTAATTCAACGATTGCCTGTTGTACAAGACATAGATTAACACGAGGATTCACAGTCGCCTCTGTTTGATTTCATTGGCACAATATTCCACCGCACGGACTGTCAGTGCCATAAAGGTGAGGGACGGATTGACCGTGCCCGTCGAGCAGAATGATGACCCGTCAGTGACAAATAAGTTGGGGATATCATGACTCTGGTTGTAGCTATTGAGTACAGACGCTTTGGGGTCAACCCCCATTCTGGCGGTGCCGACTTCATGGATAGCAAAGCCGGGGGAGCGTGAGTATTCAGCGCGCCCCTCTTGTATCGAGACACTGCTGGCAATGTCCTGTAGCCCTGCTTTTTTCATCATGTTTTCGCACTCTTTGGCACTGTCTTCCATCATAAAGCGTTCGTTGTCAGACCATTGCACGTTAAAGTTGAGCTGTGGAATGCCCCATTTGTCTTTTTTGGTGGGGTGCAGACTGACCTGATTGTCAAAGCGTGGCAGCATTTCGCCTTGCGCATAAAACTCAAAGTGCCAGCCACCGGGTTGGGTCAGTGCGGTTTTAAAGTCAGCGCCGATACCATCCTGTGCCCCGCCACGGCGCCAGTCAAGACGACTCGCCCCACCGCCCAGTGCATAGCCGCGCACGTAGTTTTTCTTATACCGGCTCGGCTCAAACTGAAAGTTAGGCACATACACGCCTGTGGGTCGCCGGCCCGAGTAGTATTCGTCTTCATACCCGTCAATCACGGCCGTGGCTCTGGCGTTGTAATTATGATCCATGACGTAGCGGCCCAGCACACCGGAGCTGTTAGCCAGCCCTTGAGGGAACTTTTTCGAGGTGCTGTTCAGTAGCACCTGGGTGGAGCCTAAGGTCGAGGCGCATAAGAACACCACGTCCGCATAGTACTCTCGTTGGCTCAAGTCGTTATTGTCAATAACGCGCACGCCTTTGACCCGATTGGTGGTCTCATCATAAATTAAGCTATGCACCACACTGTCGACAGCAATGGTCAGATTGCCGGTGGCGATGGCCGGCGGCAGGGTAGAGCTTTGTGTTGAGAAGTAAGCGCCGAACGAGCAGCCTTTTTGGCATTCGTCGCGGGCCTGACAGGTCACGCGCCCTTGCTTGATGTGATAGTCGGTGGCCACAGACAGGTGTGCACAGCGGCCGATAATCATCGGGCGGTCTGGGAAGTGCTCGGCTAAAGCGGCCTGGATGGCCTTTTCCGGTGTGCTCATCTCAAACGGGGGTAAGCTGTCACTGTCGGGCAGTTGTTTTAAGCCATCTTTGTTGGCAGCCAGGCCGATGTGCTTTTCAACGTAACTGTAATAAGGGGCTAAGTCCTTGTAGCGAATAGGCCAGTCAGCCCCGTGCCCATCGGCTTTATTGGCATTGAAGTCGTAGTCGCTCATGCGATAGGACTGACGGTGCCAGGTCAGTGACTTGCCGCCGAGTTGATTGCCGCGTATCCAAGCGAAGTTGGTGCCTTCTTCGGTCGCATAAGGCAGGTCTCTGTCGTTGCCAAAGAAGTGTTTGGTGGCATCATTAAAGGCGTAGTTATTCGACTGCACGTAGTACTGCTGCTCAAGCAGGAGATTGTCGACCTTGGTTCGGTTGGGAAACGCCCAGGGGCCTTTGCCTTCGGTGATGTAGTCTTTGCGGTGTTCGACCTTACGCCCACGTTCAACCATCAGGGTTTTAAAGCCGCGCTCAGTGAACTCTTTGGCTGCCCATCCCCCGGTAATACCGGAGCCTATGACCAAGACATCATAATGTTCGCTGGTGTCGCAGACAAATAAACCGTCATCTAACATGGTGATAACCTAATAATAATTGAGTGAGCCCCAGCCTTTGGTGTCTGCCTTGGCTGGGATGGAGCCTTTAAACCCGCCGGGTACGGCTTGATACGCCAGGGCCTGGGTGGCCCCGACCTCTGAGGTGAAATACCCAAACAGCATCAGCCATTTGATGAGCTTAAAGGCACCGTATTGGGCCTGATTAAACCCGTCCTTGCGCTCCACTTGGGTGAGCAGCTGTTGTTGCTGTTCACGCGGTAACTGAACGAAGGCGGTGTTGAAGGTTTTGCGGCTGCGTGCATCGAGCGCGTCCAAGAAGTCTTTAGTGAGCTGTTGCTCAGCGGTGCTATGACAGGTGCTGAGCTGATGGTCAATGAACCCATGGCAATCCACATCGGCTGCACTGGGGGTGTCTGTGCGCGGCAGTGTCACCGCACAGATGTCGTGCAGCAGGCGCATGTGCGAGGCACTCAGTAATGCCCCCTTGTGGTCGGCTGAGTCCTTGCGGGGTTGATAGGCCAGTGCAGTCGAGAGGCTGTTACCCGCGAGTAAAGCCGCCGCACCGGTGGCGCCCAGGGTCTGGGTTAAACGCTTGAGAAACCAGCGACGGTCTGCGTCACTCGCTGGCTGCGGTGCCTGCGTCAGGCCCTGCCGTGGCGATATTGACGTCATTGATTGCTTCATTCATTCAGCCACAATGTAAAATTAATGTAAAGATTATCATCAAAACCGCACGCCAGGTGATAATAAAAAATCGGTTTTATATGCAAGGTTTTCGGCGTACCATACAACACTCAACGCAGCTTATCAGCAGTTCATTGACCGGTTAACCAGTGATG
Source organism: Pseudomonadota bacterium (assembly GCA_039815165.1). Lineage (GTDB taxonomy): Bacteria > Pseudomonadota > Gammaproteobacteria > Pseudomonadales > Cellvibrionaceae > CANLBN01. The sequence goes on along the minus strand of JBCBZU010000204.1, from coordinate 1,430 downwards.
ATGATTGAATGAAAGAAAAACAGCTCCGTCTTGCGCTGCAAGATGTCGATATTAGCGAACTGATTGGCATTTTTGACCTGGTGCCCAATATTCTGTTTTGGATAAAAGACGACCAAAGCCGGTTTGTTTACACCAACCAGATGCTTATCCATCATGCCAAACTGCGCTGCTTGTCAAACATTGTCGGGCGGACCGACTATGCCATCTTCCCGTCCCATTTAGCCCGCCAGTACATGCTGGATGACCAAAAGGTCATTCGCGGTGAAATCATCACCAACCGCATGGAGCTGAATATGTCAGCCAGTGGCGAATTTGGGTGGTACGCCACATCAAAACGCCCGCTGCATAGCCCCGACGGGCGCATTATTGGCACCTATGGTTTTACCCACTTGTTAGAGCAAAGTGCCCAAACACTCTCCAGCATCGACGCCATTAAAGCCCCGGTTGACTTTGTCAGAGAAAATTATCATCGAGACATTACCATCAAAGAGCTGGCCAATATGTCCTTCCTGTCGGTCAGTGCCCTGGAGCGCCGATTCAAAAAATACCTGGGTAAAACACCCAAACAGTTTATCAATGAAATCCGGCTTGAAAATGCCCGCCGTATGCTCATCGAAACCAAACTGGCCATTGTCGAGATTGCCCATCAATGTGGCTTTTCTGAGCACAGTTACTTCAGTCGTCAATTCAAGATTATCTTTGGTATTTTACCCTCGTCACTGCGCGAACAAATGCAACAGGATACGCACCTACCCTAACCAGCACTGCCTCAAGGCAGGCGCCGAATTTGTGGTAATTGTTAACGATATTAACATATCGGTAGATTGAGAAAGTTTGTTCAATCTCATCGGATTTAACTTGGCCCCTGATGGGGCCAAGCAGTTCCGATTAACTGTCGAATAAATACTGTAAACCTATCACTACTTGTGGCCGGTCGTTGATAAACCCAATGCTCTCCTCAAGCGAGCTAGCCAGTGCATTGTCGATGGACAGGTTGAGGACAGTTGATGAGGTGATTTGCCAGTCTGCGTTCACGTTCAACCGCCATTGTGCATCCAAAGCCTTGAGTCCTGTGGCAATAGAGCTGTCCAGTGTGCTTCCGCGATAACCTAATAAGGCCGACACCTCAATATTGCCCAGCGAGGCAAACACCTGCACATCACCAAACCAGTCAGGGCGGCGTCTTAGTGGCACCTCGTCTGTTCGATTGTCTTGTCGATTGATAGAGCCGCGCAGTAACACAGTGTCATTGATTTGCCAGTCTGTGTGTGCGCTAAACCCCAGGAACTCGACTTCCGTGCGATTCACATTGGTGAAGAGTTCAGGATCAAAATCAATAAGATCGGTGAACGTGGTTGAGTAGGCGTTAAACCTGACTGTCACGTCATCAGTACCATATTCAAAGCCGAGTTCGGCGGTTTCACTTTGTT